>NZ_JACFYJ010000062.1:0-50483 GCF_037126505.1 Paraburkholderia bengalensis | reverse complement strand
CCGAACGCGCCGAACGCGCCGAACACGCAGCCGGCCCCCACGCCGCAGCCCGCCGCCTCATCGCTCGATGCGCGCGCCGTCATGCCGACGCCGGCGCGTTCGACGAAGCCGAACGGCTCGCGCATCAGCATGCCGTCGTGCATGGCCCGACCGTCGACGCGTTCTATCTGCTGGGCCTGATCGCCGATGCGCGCGGCCGCAGCGCCGATGCCGCCGACTTCTATCGCAAGGCACTGTATCTGGACCCGGCGCACTACGAAGCGCTCACGCATCTGGCCGCGCTGCTCGACATCGGCGGCGACCGCGCGGGCGCGCATCACCTGATGCAGCGCGCGCGACGCTCGGCCGCACATATTGCGCAGTCGACGCACGCGGCCCCGAACACCATCGACGCGCCACGCTCACGAGGATTCGATGCTTCACGACGCTCCTGATCGCGCGAGCGCGCCGCTCTTGCGCGTCGACGACTGCTGGAATCGCATCGGCGTGCGAGGCGACCATTCGTGCCCGCATCTCGCCGAGTATTCGCGCTGTCTGAACTGCCCGGTGTTCGCGCAAGGCGCCGCGCGGCTGCTCGACCGGCCGTTGCGCGAGGCGGATCTGGTGCGCGGCGCGGACGCAGGCGCCGACATGCCGCGCGACCGCGCGCGCGAACACACGACGACCCATTCCGCCCTCGCCTTTCGCGTCGCGGGCGAATGGCTCGCATTGCCCACCCACGCGCTGCGCGAAGTCGACGATATCCGCGCGATCCATTCGCTGCCGCATCGGCGCACGCGCGCGGTGCTCGGCGTCGTCAATGTACGCGGCGCGCTGACCGTTGCCGTGTCGCTCGCCGAGCTGCTGAACATGGAGCGCGCCGCCGACGCGAGCCAGTCCGCGCGCAGCGGCTATCCGCGCATGCTGGTCGCGGCGCACGACAGCGAGCCGGTCGCGCTGCCCGTCGATGAAGTGGAAGGCGTCGTGCGCTACGCCGACGACGCGCTGCTGCCCGTGCCCGCGACGCTCGCACACGCGACGGCTTCGCACGCGCGCGGCGTGCTCGCCTGGCGCGAGCGCACCATCGGCCTGCTCGACCCCGCGCGGCTATTCGACTCGATCGCCCGGAGCCTGCGATGACGGATGACGACCTGAGCCGGCAGTCGCTGCTCGAGCTGTTCCGCGAAGAAGCCGCGACGCAAGCGCGCGTGCTGTCCGATGGTCTGCTCGCGCTCGAACAGCGTCCCGCCGATTCCGCCGCGCTCGACGCTTGCATGCGCGCCGCGCATTCGCTCAAGGGCGCGGCGCGCATCATCGGCTTGCAGGACGGCGTCGATATCGCGCACGTGATGGAAGAGTGCTTCGTCGGCGCGCAGCGCGGCGAGCTGTCGTTGACGCCCGCGCATGTCGACGTGCTGCTGCGCGTCGATCTGTTGCTGCGCGTCGGCGAAGCGAAACCGCAGATGGCCGACGCATCGGTCACGCGCGCCGATATCGACGGATTCGCGCAACGGCTCGCATCGCCTGCGAGCGGCGCGAGCCTGAGCCGCGACGACGCGGCGCCGCATGGCGGCGATGACGATGCCGATGCATACACGCAATTGCAGGCGCAATCGCAGGCACAATCGCAAGCCCAGTTGCAAGCCCAGTTGCAAGCGCAATTGCCACCGGATGCCCGCGCGCGGCACGACGAAACCGCCGTGCCGCAAGTCAGCGAGCCGATCGACGAAACCCGTGCCGCCGACGGCCACGGCACGCACGCCGCGCCTCGCCACGCAGATCGCATGCTGCGCGTGCGCGCCGCAAACCTCGACCGCGTGCTGAGCCTGTCCGGCGAGGCGCTCGTCGAATCGCGCTGGCTCAAGCCGTTCGCGGCGTCGATGCTGCGCGTGAAGCGCACGCAGCGCGAGACGTCGCTGGCACTCGACGCGCTCTACGACTCGCTCGCCGATCATCTCGACGACGCCGCATTGACCGCGCTCGCCGACGTGCGCGCCGCGCTCAATGGCGTGCAGCACACACTCGCCGCGCGTATCGACGAACTCGATCATTACGAGCGCGGCAGCGCCAACCTCGCGCAACGGCTGTACGACGAAGCGCTGCAATGCCGGATGCGGCCGTTCGGCGACGCGACGCATGCGTACCCGCGCGTCGTGCGCGACCTCGCGCGCTCGCTCGGCAAGCGTGTGAAGCTCGTCATCGTCGGCACGGCGACGCAGGTGGACCGCGACATTCTCGATCTGCTCGATGCGCCGCTCGGACACCTGCTGCGCAATGCGATCGATCACGGCGTCGAGCCGCCCGACGAGCGCGTCGCGCGCGGCAAGCCCGCCGAAGCGCAGATCACGCTCGAAGCGCGTCACAGCGCGGGCAAGCTGCTGATCAGCGTCAGCGACGACGGCGCGGGCATCGATCTCGATAACGTGCGCGCGTCCGTGATCCGCCGTCAGCTCGCCGATAGCGAGACGGCCGCGCGCCTGTCCGAACAGGAACTGCTCGACTTTCTGCTGCTGCCCGGCTTCTCGATGCGCGAACAGGTGACGGATGTCTCGGGACGCGGCGTCGGGCTCGATGCCGTGCACGAAATGGTCAAAGCCGTGCGCGGCACCGTGCGCATCTTCAACGAGCCGGGACGCGGCGCGCGCTTCGTGATGCAGTTGCCGCTCACGCTCTCCGTGGTGCGCAGCCTGCTCGTCGAAGTGAGCGGCGAAGCGTACGCATTTCCGCTCGCACATGTGCGCCGCACCCTCGAACTTTCGGGCGGCGACATCGACATGCTCGAAGGCCAGCAGCATTTCGCGTTCGACGGCAAACCGATCGGGCTCGTCACCGCGCATCAGCTGCTCGGCGCGCAGGCGCCGGGCGGTGCGCGCGAATCTGTTGCCGTGGTCGTGATCGGCGACGAGCGCGAAACCTATGGCATAGCCGTCGACCGTTTTCTCGGCGAGCGCATGCTCGTCGTGCAGCCGCTCGATGCGCGTCTGGGCAAGGTCAAGGACATCGCGGCGGCCGCGCTGATGGAAAACGGCGACGCCGTGCTGATCGTCGATGTCGACGACCTGCTGCGCTCCGTCGACAAGCTCGTGCGCGGCGGCCAGCTCGACAAGGTGAGCCGCGCGCGGCACGTCGCGGCGCGGCAGCGCAAGCATGTGCTCGTGGTCGAAGATTCGCTGACGGTGCGCGAACTCGAACGCAAGCTGCTGGAAAAGTGCGGCTACGCGGTGACGATCGCCGTCGACGGGATGGACGGCTGGAATGCGCTGCGCAACCCGACAAGCGGCTCGTTCGACCTCGTCGTCACCGATATCGACATGCCGCGCATGGACGGCATCGAACTCGTCACGCTGATCAAGCGCGACCCGCTGCTCAAGCCGGTGCCTGTGATGATCGTGTCGTACAAGGACCGCGACGAGGACCGGCGGCGCGGGCTCGAAGCAGGCGCGGACTACTATCTCGCGAAGGGCAGCTTCCACGACGAAGCGCTGCTCGATGCCGTGCGCGATCTGATCGGCGAGGCGCTCGAATGACATCGCGAACCGAGGCGCCGGCATGAACATCGGCATTGCCAACGACCTGCCCCTTGCCGTCGAGGCATTGCGCCGCGCGATCGCGCTGCGCCCGGAGCATCGCGTGCTGTGGGTGGCCGCCGACGGCGAGGAAGCCGTCGATTTCTGCGCCGCGCAGACACCCGACGTCGTGCTGATGGACCTCATCATGCCGAAGCTCGACGGCGTCGAGGCGACGCGCCGCATCATGGCGCGCACGCCCTGCCCGATTCTGATCGTGACGAGCAGCGTCGGCGCGAACACCTGGCGCGTGTACGAGGCGATGGGCGCGGGCGCGCTCGATGCCGTCGATACGCCGACGCTCGCCGGGCGCGGCGTTCACGAGCATGCGCAACTGCTGCTGCAGAAGATCGATCAGATCGGCCGGCTGGACAGGCCGTCGACGCTGCGCGAGACGCGCGCGGCGCCGTTGCGGCGGGACGCGCAGCGGCTCGTCGCGATCGGTGCGTCGGCGGGCGGACCGGCTGCTCTCGCAAGCGTGCTCGGCGCGCTGCCCGCGAGCTTCGAGGCACCCATCGTGATCGTGCAGCACGTCGACAAGGTATTCGCCGACGGCATGGCGCAATGGCTCGACGGACAGACATCGCTCGCCGTGCGCGCCGCCCGCGAGGGCGAGTCGCCGCGCGCGGGCGTCGCGCTGCTAGCGGCCACCAACGATCACATGCTGCTCACGCAACACGGCACGCTGCACTACACTCCCGATCCAGCCGAATTGCCATACCGCCCGTCCGTCGACGTGTTCTTTCACAGCGTCGTCGAGCATTGGCCCGGCGAGGCGCTCGGCGTGCTGTTGACGGGCATGGGCCGCGATGGCGCGATCGGATTGAAGGCGATGCGCGCGAAAGGGTACGACACGATCGCGCAGGACGAGACGACGAGCGCCGTCTACGGCATGCCGAAGGCGGCTGCCACGCTCGGCGCCGCGCGGCGCATCTTGCCGCTTGGCAGCATCGCGGACCAGCTCGCCGCCTTTGCGCGACGATGACGCACGACCATGAAGCGCGACCATGAAGCGCGACGCCCGACCATGACGCAAGCGGCGCCCGCGCGCACAAGGGCAACGACGGACCATTCAAGACAACGGCAGCACGCAGTCGAAGGTAAAAGCAGAGGCACAGGCCACGCATGAGCAGCATTTCCGACAGAGGTACGCAAATGGACTTCGATCAAATCGGGGCACGGGACCAGGGGGGTTCCACCTCCACATCGGCCGATCGCGCGAACGCCGCGCTCGAGGCTGCGCGCGCCGCGCTGGAGACGGCCGCGCTCTCCGATGTGCCCATCATGGTGCTGCTCGTCGACGACCAGGCAATCGTCGCCGAAGCCGTGCGGCGCGCGCTCGCGGACGAGGACGGCATCGACCTGCACTACTGCGCGAGCGCCGACGAAGCGATCCACGCGGCCACCCACACGCGTCCCACGGCGATCCTGCAGGACCTGGTGATGCCGGGCATCGACGGCCTCACGCTCGTCAAGGCGTACCGCGCGAACCCGAAGCTGCGCGACGTGCCCATCATCGTGCTGTCCACGAAAGAAGAGCCGACGATCAAGAGCGCGGCCTTCGCGGCGGGCGCGAACGACTATCTCGTCAAGCTGCCCGATCGCATCGAGCTGGTGGCGCGCATCCGCTATCACTCGCGCTCGTATGTGAACCTGCTGCAGCGCGACGAGGCGTACCGCGCGCTGCGCGAGTCGCAGCAGCAACTGCTGGAGGCGAATCTCGAACTGCGCAAGCTCACGCAGTCGGACGGCCTGACGGGGCTGTCGAACCGGCGCTATCTCGACGAATATCTGAACGCCGAATGGCGGCGCGGCATGCGCGCGCAGACGGAAATCTCGCTGCTGATGATCGACGTCGACAACTTCAAGCCGTACAACGATACCTACGGCCACGTCGCGGGCGACGAAGTGCTCAAGCAGATCGCGTCGACCGTCGAAGGCTGTCTCGGGCGGCCGGGCGACCTCGCCGCGCGTTTCGGCGGCGAAGAGTTCGCGGTGGTGCTGCCGGGCACGTCGGCGGGCGGCACGCGGCTGCTCGCCGAAAAAATCCGGCTCGAAGTGGAAGCGCTGCGCATCCCGCATGCGGGCTCGTCGTCGGGTCAGCAGGTGACGATCAGCGTCGGCTGCGCGACGCTCGTGCCCGCGCCCGACAGCCCGATGACGACGCTGATCGAAGCCGCCGACCTCGCGCTGTATCGCGCGAAACGCAATGGCAAGAATCGCGTTGCCGCGATGGAAAGCGGCCGCACGGACGTGCGCGGCGCGACGCAGTAACGGCGTCGCGACTCGCGGCCTGCGACTGCCGCCGCCGCTGACATGACATGCTGACACGCTGGCACCGCTGAGAACGCTGCGGCGCCCTAACCCGGCATGCCGTCCTCGCGCGGGCGCATCAACGGCAGCGCGTACGCGCCCGCATAGATCGCAAACGCAGCGATCCAGCACGCGCCCGCGCCCCAGATCCACGTCTGATAGTGGCCCGGCGCGACAAGCGGCCCGATGATCCGCAACACCGAACCCAGCGTGACAAGCGCGTAGCTCGCGATATCGCGTGTATCGGCAACGAGCGGCCGCCCTGTGTGGCCGCGCGCCGTGCGCGTGATCATCGCGATGATCGCGCCGCCGATCACGCCCGTCGTGAACGCGTGCATCGCGACGGAATGCGTCACGAGGCCCAGCGCGCTCAGGCCGAGCAGCGCGAAACCGACGGGCAGCCACGCATAGGCGCCGTGCAGGATCAGCAGAATGGCCGGGCCGCGCACCTTGTACGAGCGCCAGCCGATCAGCCGCGCGGCGTGAACGGCGCACGCGGCGAACGCCAGCGGCGCGACGACGGCAGCGGGCAGCGCGGCGGCATCGGCGAACAGCGCGACGAGCGTCAACGGCGCGGCGCTCGCTTCCACGGGCTGCCAGCGGCGCGTGACGAAGCCGGGAATCGCATTCGACGTGAACATCGGTATCACGCGCGCGCCGATCACGCTGACGAGCAGCACGACGACACCCGCTGCCGCGTAAAGGCAGCGCAACGCGAGATCGGGCCGGCCGGACTGGATCAGGGCGTGGAAGGCGGCGTCGAGCGCGCCGAACGTCAGCAGCACGGGCACGAGAAAGTAGTTGCGTCGATTGCCTGCCTTCGACAGCACGCGCAGCACCACGATGGCGACGGCGGGCAAAAACGCGCTGTCGACGATCGCGGCAGGCACGGCGGGCCCGCTCCACACCAGCACGCGCGCGCACAGCCATAGCAGCGCGAGCACGGCAAGCGTGCGCGGGCTCGTGGTCGCCATGCCCGTCCATGCGCGCACGGCGGTCAGCAGAAAGCCCGCGACGATTGCAGCCGCAAAGCCGAACACCATTTCGTGCGCATGCCAGCCGATGGGATCGAGCGCGAGCAGATAGCCGCCCTTCGCGGGCACGCCGGCCAGCACCATCAGCCATACCGTCAAGGCGAGCGCCGCGAAGCCGGCGCCCGCGAGGTAGAACGGGCGAAAGCCGAGGTTGAGCAGCGCAAAGCGCTGCGCGGGACGATGACGTCCGGGCGGCGGGATGAAGGTGGTGCGCGGCTCGACGGTTTTCATGGTGCGATTGGTCTCGGGCATGGAACGACACCACGACAGACAGGTTCCGTGCCAACGCCGGATGCACGCCAGTACAGGCGTTGGCGGGCGCGACTAGTCAGTTCGACCAGAGTCGTTGTGACTCGCTGCCGGGTCGGTTCGACTGGCACGCTGAAAACAAAAACCCCGCCGAAGCGGGGTTTCCCGTTTGAACCCTCCATCTTCGCTTATCGGCCCGTTGGCCCTGCCGCGGCGACGACCTGCGCCAACGCGACGCCTTGCTGGACCAGCGTCGTGATTTCTTGCGGCTTCACATTCGACGAAAGCGCGTTGATCGCGATCAGCGCAGCAGCGAAACCAAGCTGAAGGTGGGAAACGGCTTTTCTTTTCATCGCTCTCTCCTTTGCGAAATCTCAAAGTTAGCGAGATGCAATTGAGAGAAGGATAGGACTATTCTTAAACCCGTCGGCGGAACCTGCGGCGAATGGTCACTGATCACCGTGAGGACGCCGTCGCATCAGGCCGACTCCCGTTCCACCACGCTAAACCCCACGTCGACGAACGCGCGCTCGTGCACGCCGTTGAACCGGTCGAGCAGAAAGCGCGCGGCGCTCACGCCGATACGCGTGCCGTCGACGCGCACCGTCGTCAGTTGCGGCGTGGTTTCCGTTGCGAAGTCGAGATCGCCGAAGCCGCAGACGGCCAGTTGCGACGGCACCTGCAGCCCCATCTGCCTCGCCGCGCCCAGGGCGCCGATTGCGAGCAGGTCCGAGCCGCAAAACACGGCGTCCACATCCGGCGCGCCCTGCAGCAGTTGCGGCAACGCCGACTTGCCCGTTGCGAGCGAGCTGGGCGGCGCGACGATCACTTCGGCCACGGACGTCATGCCCGCCTGCGCGAGCCGGTCGCGAAAGCCGGCGCGGCGCGCCAGCGCGCGCGCATCGCTCGCCACGATCAAGGCCGGGCGCTTCATGCCGCGCGCGAGAAAACGCTCGGCGACGGCCTCGCCGATCCGGTAGTGCGAAAAACCGACCAGCATGTCGATCGGCGTGTCCGTCATGTCCCACGTTTCGACGACGGGAATGCCGACATTGCGCAGCCGCTCCCGCAGCGACTCCGTGTGCGCGACGCCTGTGAGCAGCACGCCTTCGGGACGGCGGCTCAACACGGTGTCGAGCAGGCTTTCTTCGTTCGTATCGCTGTAGCCGCTCAGCGCCAGCAGCACTTCGTAGCCCGCGCGCGACATGGTTTCGCTGAATACCTGAATGGTTTCGGAGAACAGCGAGTGCGCGATGGTCGGCACGATGGCCGCGATCAGCCGCGAGCGCGCCGACGACAAGCCGCCCGCCAGCCGGTTGGGCACATAGCCGAGCTTCTGCACGACCTGGCGCACGCGTTCGAGCGTTTCGGGCGCGACGGAGGCGGGATTGTTGAACACGCGCGACACTGTGATGGGCGAGACACCCGCCTGCGCCGCGACATCGGTGATGCGCAAGCCCTTGGTGCCGCCGCGCGTGCGACGCGCGGACGCGGTGCGGCCCTCGAGATCGATCGAAGCGTCGGTGGGCTTGGCAGTCGGCATGAACGTGGGCACCTGTTGGCGTGGCGCGGCTATTGTAGCCAATGCATCGCGGGCGCTATTCGGCGACGGCCGCGCCGTTGACGCTTTGCGACGGCCTGCCGCCGCGCCGCAGAACGAAGATCGTCACGAGCGCGAAGATCAGCATGCACGCGGCGGGAATCAGCATCGGCGCGCGCGTGCTGCCCGTCGTCTGCTTGACGAACGGCACGAGGTTCTGCGCGATGAAGCCGCCGATATTGCCGAGCGAATTGATGGCCGCAATGCCCGCGGCGGCGCGCGCGCCGAACAGGAACTTCGGCGGCAGCGTCCAGAAGCACGGAATCAGCAGGTACATGCACGGCGCGCCGAAACACAGCGCGACGAAGCGCAGCGTGTTGGTCGGCAGAAACACCGACGACAGGAAGAACATCATGCCGAGCAGCGCCGACGCGAGCATCGCGATAACGGCGCGATTGCCCGCGCGCAGCTTCGACGGCAGCCACGCGAGCACGATCGTCGCCAGCAGCCACGGGATGATGTTGAGAAAGCCGTTGGTCGTGTTGCTCACGCCGAAGCCTTTGACGAGCGTCGGCAGCCAGTAGCTCACGCCATACACGGAGATCGACAGCATCATGTAGTACAGCGCCATGCCGATCACGCGCGGCTCGGCGAGCACGGCGAGCAGCGTCGTGTGACGCGCGGCGCTCTTGCGCGCCTGCGCGCTTTCGCTGTCGAGCGTGCGCGTGAGCCAGGACTTTTCATCGTCGGTGAGAAACGTTGCCGCGCGCGGCGAGGCGGGCAGACAGAACAGCACGACGAGCGTCAGCAGCACGGAAGGAATTCCCGTGACGACGAACACCAGTTGCCAGCCTTGCAGCCCGAACAGTCCGCTCTTGTCGAGCAGCCAGCCGCAGATCGGCGCGCCGACCATGTTGCCGAGACTGCTGCCGACGGTGAAGTAGCCAAGCATCCGCACACGATGCCGCTGCGGAAACCATAGCGTCAGGTAGTAGATCACGCCGGGATACAGCCCTGCTTCCGATGCGCCGAGCAGAAAGCGCAGCACGTAGAACATTGTCGCGTTCTTCGTGAACGCGAGCAGGATGGTCACGACGCCCCACGTGAACATGATGCGCGCCATCCACTTCGGCGCGCCGTACTTGTGCAGCAGCACGTTGCTGGGCACTTCGAAAATCAGATAGCCGATGAAGAACAGCGACGCGCCCAATCCGTACGCCACTTCGGACAAGCCGAGACTGCCGAGCATCTGCAGCTTCGCGAAGCTGATGTTCGAGCGGTCGATATACGCGACGAGATACAGCACGCCGAGCAGCGGCATGAGCCGCAACGCGAGGCGATTGATGAGGCGCGATTCGTCGATGACTGAAGTGGCGGTGTTCACGTTGTCTCCCGGGTCCGGGCGTTTTCGCGCGGGCCTCGTTGTGCGAGTTGCGTTGTCGACGCTTGCGGTGACGCTTATGTGCCGCTGAGGCGACGCTTGCCGCGTTACGTCTTCTGCGCGTCGCGCCACGCCTTGTACGCGGCAAGCGTTTCCTCGTTCGGCGGATAGGTGCCGCGCAGCGGCCTGCCTTCGGCGATGCGTTGCTGGATGAACACTTCGAGCCGTTCCTGCTCGGTGGCATCGCGCGCGACCTCTTCGGCCATTTCGCGCGGCACGATCACGACGCCGTCCACATCCGCGACGACGATGTCGCCCGGATACACGGGCACGCCGCCGCACGCGATGGGCACGTTCATGTCGACGGCGTGATGCTTCGCGAGATTCAGCGGCGCGCTCGCGCCCGCGCACCAGATGGGCAACCCGAGTTCCGCGATCGTGCCGCTGTCGCGCACGGCGCCGTCGGAGACCATGCCCGCGACGCCGCGCTTCGCGAGGCGCAGCGCGAGAATCGAACCGACGGATGCGACCGTGCGGTCGCCGCGGCAATCCTGCACCAGCACGCTGCCCGGCGGCGCCGTTTCGACGGCCTTGCGTTGTGGGTGATCCGGGTTCTGAAACACGCCGACATGATCGAGATCCTCGCGCGCCGGAATATTGCGCAGCGTGAACGCGGGACCGACCAGGTTCGTCGCGCCCGGCGCCGGCTTCACGAGCGGCGCGACGCCTTGCAGAAACACATTGCGCAGGCCGCGCTTGAAGAGTTGCGTGGTGAGCGTCGCGGTGCTCACGTGACGGAGTTGTTCGAGCGCTTCGGCGCTCACGGTGGTGTCGGTCATTGTTCGGTGCACGTCGATCGGGTTAATGGATTTCCGGCTCGTTGCGGCTCGCTTCGCTGGTCACGGAGGTCGTCAGTGTTTCTTCGAGGAAGTCGAAATCGCAACCCTTGTTCGCCTGCGTAACGTGCAGCTGATGCATCACGCCGAAGCCGCGTTCGAACGGACGCTTCGGCGGCTGCCAGGCTTTCTTGCGCTTCGCGAGTTCCGCGTCGCTGACGTGGAGATGCAAACGGCGCGCCGCCACGTCGAGTTCGATGATGTCGCCGTCCTTCACGAGCGCGAGCGGCCCGCCGACGAACGATTCCGGCGCCACGTGCAGCACGCACGCGCCGTAGCTGGTGCCGCTCATGCGCGCATCCGAAATGCGCAGCATGTCGCGCACGCCCTGCTTCAAGAGCTTTTGCGGGATCGGCAGTTGTCCCCATTCGGGCATGCCGGGCGCGCCCACAGGCCCCGCATGCTGCAGCACGATCACGGAATCGGCCGTCACCTCAAGTGCTTCGCTATCGATGCGCGCGGCCATGTCGTTGTAGTCGCTGAACACGACGGCGGGACCGCGATGCTTCAGCAGATGCGATTCCATCGCGGCGGGCTTGATGACGGCGCCGTCCGGCGCGAGATTGCCCGTCAGCACCGCAAGACCGTCGCGCTCGACGAGCGGATTGGCGCGCTTGCGGATCACGTCGTCGTTGAAAATTTCCGCGCCCGCGATGTTCTCGCCGAGCGTGCTGCCGCTCACCGTCATCTGCGAGCCGTCGATCAGTTCGCCCAGTTCGACCAGCAGCGCGCGCAAACCGCCCGCGTAATAGAAGTCCTCCATCAGGTACTGGCCGGCGGGACGGATGTTGCCGAGCACGGGCGTGACGCGCGCGAGTTCGTCGAACCGGGTCGTGGTCAGATCGATCCCCGAGCGGCGCGCGACGGCCACGAGGTGCACGATCGCGTTGGTCGAACCGGACATCGCGAGCACGGTCGTGACGGCGTTATCGAAGGATTTGGCGGTGAGAATGTCGGACGGTTTCTGGTCGGTCCACACCATCTCGACGATGCGCTGGCCGGTGAGCGACGCGTATTGCGCGTGACGCGAATCGGCGGCGGGAATCGACGAGAAACCGGGCAGCGTGAGGCCCAGCGCTTCCGTCGCGCTCGTCATCGTCGATGCCGTGCCCATCGTCATGCAATGCCCCGGCGAGCGCGCGATGCCGCTCTCGATGCCCTTCCATTCGTGCTCGGTGATCTTGCCCGCGCGCAGTTCGGCCCAGTACTTCCAGGTGTCCGAGCCGCTGCCGAGCGTGCGGCCATTCCAGTTGCCGCGCAGCATCGGGCCGGCGGGCAGATAGATCGCGGGCAGATCCATGCTGATCGCGCCCATCAGCAGGCCGGGCGTAGTCTTGTCGCAACCGCCCATCAGCACGCAGCCGTCGAACGGATAGGACTTCAGCAGTTCTTCCGTCTCCATCGCGAGAAAGTTGCGATAGAGCATCGTGGTCGGCTTCTGGAATGGCTCGGCGAGCGTCATCACGGGCATTTCGACGGGAAAGCCGCCCGCTTGCCAGATGCCGCGCTTGACCTCTTCCACACGCTGCTTGAAGTGCGTGTGACACGAGTTGATCTCGCTCCATGTATTGACGACGGCGATCACGGGCTTGCCCATGTAATCCGACGAGTGATAGCCCATCTGCGCAGTGCGCGAGCGGTGGCCGAACGAGCGCAGATCGTTGACGCCATACCATCGGTAGCTGCGCAACTCGTCGGGCTTTTTGCGGGGTTTCTCGTGATCGGCGGGCAAAATCAGTCTCCTTGGTAGCGCTACCATTTGCGGTCGGGTGTTTCTCACGACGGCATGCGGCATGGACTCGCATTCGCTAGTACGGACTGGCAGCGGGATGAACCGATGGTAGCGTTATCATGCGCATCGTTGCGCCAGGGATAACACTTAAGTCACAGGCTCCGCGGGGCCATCGCTGTGGTCGGAAGGCAACGCGTGTTCTATACGCTCGACATGAAGAAAGTGCTTTCGGTAACGGCTCGCTGCATTAAGCATGCAGAGCAGGACCGCGGGAAATGGCCCGCATCCGGCGCCGATCCGGGCGTTTCAACCCAGCCAGGCGGTTCCCCAGCCACTAAAGCCACGTCAGCCGCGCGTCAAACTTCCTTCGTATCGAACACAAGCAGTTCGACGCCCGCCTGCGCGAAGTTCTGCAGATCGGCGGTGGTGGCTGCGGCTTCGGGCGTGTTCATCGCCTGCAGCAGCGAGTCGAAGGTGTCGAAGCTGAGGATGGCGGCGAGGCCGAACTCCGACTCGCCCTTGGCGCTCGCGATCGGCCCGACGCTCACCTCGTAGCGGCGCAGGCCGGGAATCGCCTTGGCGAGCGGAACGTGTTTGTCGAAGTAATGGGCGTCGAATGCGTTGCGGTCGGCTGGCTTTCTGTAGAGCGCGACGAGCTTTGCCATGTCATGCCTCCTGTAACGGACGATGCGCGATGCCGCTCGAACGGCTCATGGATTCTACGCTCGGACCACGCAAGCCCCGTGTCGAGGGGACGCCTTACGTTCGCGCCGTTCGCCACGTACACATCACCGCCACCCGGCCTCACGGACACGCGCCGCGAGCTTCCGCGAGGCGATTCAGCGCGTCGGGCGCCTGCGCAACGCCCACCAGCCCGCGAGCGCGGTAAAGCTGACGACGAGCAGCACCATCACCCAGAAGCCGTGCTTGTTCTCCGCGAGCGGCACGCCGCCGACGTTCATGCCGAACAGGCCCGCAATGATGTTGATGGGCAGCGCGAGCACCGTGACGATGGTCAGCGTGAACAGCGTGCGGTTGGTCTGCTCGTTCAGCCGCGCGGCGATTTCTTCCTGCAGCAGCTTGATGCGCTCCGCGAGACCCGACAGGTCGCCGAGCACCAGCGAGAACTCTTCCGTCGAATCGCGCAGGCTCTGCACATCGGCGGGCAACAGCCACGCCGGCGGGCGCACCAGCAGACGGAAGATCGAGCCCGGCTCCGGCGCCAGAAGCCGCTGCAGACGCACCAGCACGCGCCGCATCGCGCCGAGATCGCGATTGCTTTGATACACGCGCTGCGACAGGAAATGATCTTCGACACGGTCCACTTCGATGCTCGTCCGGCGCACGATTTCGACGAGCAGATCGGCCTGGTCGCGCAGCAGATGGACCAGCAGCTCGGCCGCCGTGTCGAAGCTCTCGCCGTCGCGCACCGACGCGCGCAGCCGGTCGACGGAACGCAGCTGCTTCAGTCGCGCCGTCACCATGATCCGCTTGTGCGTGTAGACCCACAGCGTGGCGATTTCGGAAGGCGTCTGCTCGAAGTCGTACATCACGTCGTTGACGACGGCGAGCAGCGCGCCGTGTTGATGCTCGATGCGCGTGGAGTGCGAGCCTTCGCGCAGGCCCTCGAAGAAGGCCTCGGGCAGATCGAGATGCGTGCGCATCCAGCGCTCGCTCGAGACATGCGCGAGATTGAAGTGAAGCCACAGGAACTCGCCCGGATTCGCGTTCGACGCCTTCGTCTGATCGGGCTGGCCCATTCCGGGCTGGGCCAGCCCGCTATGCGCCAGCCCGCTATGGGCCAGCCATTGCGCGGCTTCGTCGGTATCGACGGCAACGCCGGGCTGGTCGGGTGCAAAACGGAAGCCGCAAACGAGGCCGGAGCGGTCGGCCCCATACGTGGTGGGCGCCAGGTGCAGAGTCATGTGCGTTTCGAGGTGAATTCCACGAAAGCGCCATTCTGACATGAGCGTGCGGCAGGAGCGTTACGTGACAGCCGCTTGACGCTGATTTGACGCCCGCTTGATTGACGCCTGCCTGACAGGCGTTGGACAGATCCGGCTCGCAGCCTGGGCCGCGAGCGCCGTCATCGGGCCGCCCGCACGCTGGCGGACGGCCTCGCGCGGGCGCTCAGGCGTTGAAGCCGCCGTCGATCGTCAGGCTCGCGCCCGTCACGAAACCCGCTTCCGGGCTCGCCACATAGGCGACCATGCCCGCCACTTCTTCGGGCGTCGCGTGACGCTGGATCGCCATCAACGCATGCAGCGATGTGGCGAATTCGCTGTTTTCGGGGTTCATGTCGGTATTGGTCGGACCAGGCTGCACGTTGTTGACAGTGATGCCCTTCGGACCCAGATCGCGCGCGAGACCTTGCACGAGACCTTGCAGCGCCGACTTGCTCATCGCGTAAGCCGCGCCGCCCGCGAACGGAATGCGCTCGGCGTTGCAGCTGCCGATGTTGATGATCCGGCCGCCCTCGCCCATGTGCGAGATCACCGCCTTCGACGCGACGAACACGGCGCGCACGTTCACCTGCACGGTCGCGTCGAAGTCGTCGAGCGTGAACACGTCGAGCGTGCCCAGGCGCAGCACGCCCGCGTTGTTGACGAGGATGTCGATCTTGCCTAGCTGGCGGGCCGTCTCGTTGATCGCGTTGGTGAGCGACGCGGCATCGGCCACGTCCGCCTTCACGGCGACGGCGCGGCCGCCCGCCTTTTCGATGCTCGCGACCAGCTCGTTCGCCGACGCCGCCGAACTGTGATAGGTGAAAGCGACCGTCGCGCCGTCGTTCGCGAGCCGCCGCACGACTGCCGCGCCGATGCCGCGCGCGCCACCCGTGACGAAAGCAACCTTGCCTTGCAGATTCGTGTTCATGCTGTGCTCCAGATGAGTTGTGGTGATCGGTGAAGAGAGTATGGCGAGCGGATTAGGGTGCCGGTAGTATCGACTCACGACTAACAGTTTCAACCGCAGGTATAAAGCGAGCCACACTGACCCACGCAGGCTAGCAGGTACGCACAAACAAAGATGGAAGCCCTCAATCTGATCGAATCGTTCATCCACACGGCCGAAACAGGCAGCTTTTCGGCGGCGGCGCGGCGCCTCGGCCTGACGCCCGCCGCCGTCAGCAAGAACGTTGCGCGGCTCGAGGCACAGCTCGGCGTGCGGCTCTTTCACCGCAGCACCCGCAAGCTGACCATGACGCCCGGCGGCGAGCAGTTATGGGCCGACGCGGGCGGCCCGTTCGCCAGCCTGCAGGACGCGTTCGCGCGCGCCGCCGGCCATGGCGGCGCACCGTCGGGCGTGCTGAAGGTGGGCATGGCCGTTGCGTTCGGACGCGAATATCTCGTGCCGCTGCTCGGCGACTTTCTGCAGCGCTACCCCGACATCGTGCCCGACTGGCACTTCGACAACCGCGCCGCCGATCTGATCGCGGGCGGCTTCGATGCGGCAATCGGCGGCGGCATCGAACTGACGCAAGGCGTGATCGCGCGCGAGCTGGCGCGGCCCTGCACGATCGTCGCGGCGTCGCCGGCCTATATGGCGCGACGGCGGCTGCCCGCGCATCCGTCCGATCTCGCCGAACTCGATGGCATCGTGCGCCGCTCCAGCAACACGGGGCGCATCCGCGCGTGGACGCTGCGCAACCAGATCGGCGAGGAGGCGCTCGCCGAATGCCGCACGCGCATGATCTTCGACGACCCCGAAGCGATGGCGCACGCCGCGATGCAAGGTCTCGGCATCGCGTTCCTGCCCACGCCGCACGCCGCGCCCTGGCTCGAAAACGGCCGGTTGATGCGGCTTCTGCCCGGATGGCATGCCGAACTCAGCCCGCTCACGCTGTACTACCCGAACCGCAAGCTGCTGCCCGCGAAGACACGCGTGTTCATCGATTTCATCGTCGGCGCGTTCCGCGACGGCCGGCTCGCCGCGCGTTTCGACGCCCGCTGAAGCGCGTCGTGCCCGTCGCAGTGCTTTCTACGTGTAAGCGCTAACAGGGTTTCCCTCTAGCAAGACGCCGCCGCATCGGTCGATATATCAGGTGGAGAGACATGCGCGCTGAATCAGGCGCACCCACATTCCTATATCGCCCAATCAGAGAGGCGTTCGCATGGTGAAGCTGAGTTTTTCCCAGAAGCTGTGGCTGCCGCTCGTCATCAGCCTGATCGCGTTGCTGCTGGTGTCGGTGTCGGCGGCGTATCTGTCGCGCGAAACGCGCATCGAGGAACGCAAGAACGATCTTGTGAACGTCGCGCATGTCGGGTTGTCGCTGGTGCAGGAATATGCGGCGCTCGCGCAGAGCGGCAAGCTGAGCGAAGCGGACGCGCGCAAGGAGGCGCTCGCGCGGCTGCGCGACATCCGCTACGGCGAGGACGGCTACTTTCTCGTGATCGACTCGACGCCGCGCATGGTCATGCATCCGATCAAGCCCGCGACGAACGGCAAGGATCTCGCCGGCACCGCCGACGCCGACGGCCGCCACCATTACGTGAGCTTCGCGAAGGTCGCGCAGTCGCCCGAAGGCGGCTTCGTCGACTATGTGTTTCCGCATTCGAAAGCGGCTTCGGCATCGGGCCCCGCCGAGGCCGTCGGCAAGATCGGCTACGTCGTGCGCTTCGCGCCGTGGGACTGGATCATCGCGACAGGCGCGTATGTCGACGACATCGATGCCGCCTTCATGCGCTCGCTGTATCTGATCGGCGCCGTGTTCATCGCGATTGCCGTGCTGCTCGCCACGCTCGTCGCGCTGACCAACCGCAGCATCCTGCGCACGATCGGCGGTGATCCCGGCTATGCCGCCGACGTCGCGAACGCAATTGCCGTCGGCGACCTGACGGTGTCGATCGACACGCGGCGCGACGACGAACGCAGTCTGCTGCGCGAAATGCGCCGCATGCGCGACACGCTGACGGACACGGTCCGCTCCATCAAGCACGCCGCCGATCACGTCGCGACGGGCGCGAACGAAATCGCCAGCGGCAACGCCGATCTGTCGTCGCGCACCGAAAATCAGGCGGCGTCGCTGCAGGAAACGGCGGCCAGCATGGAGCAGATGACGTCGATGGTGCGGCAGACCGCCGAGAACGCGCGCACTGCGAGCGAGCTCGCCGCGAACGCCGAGCAGATTGCGAACCAGGGCAGCACGATGGTCGACGAGGCCGTCGCAACGATGCGCGACATCTCGACGGAATCGCGCAAGATGGTCGAGGTGATCGCCGTCATCGAAAGCATCGCGTTCCAGACCAACATCCTCGCGCTCAATGCCGCCGTCGAAGCGGCTCGCGCGGGCGAACAGGGACGCGGCTTCGCCGTCGTCGCGGGCGAAGTGCGCACGCTCGCGCATCGCAGCGCCGGCGCGGCGAAGGAAGTGCGGCAACTGATCAGCCGCGCAGTGGATCAGGTCGGCAGCGGCGCGGGACTGGTCGAGCGTACGGGCACGACGATCCAGCAGGCGCGCGATGCGATTGCGAGCGTCACGGGCGTGATGCAGGAAATCGCCGCCGCGGCCGCCGAGCAGAGCGCGGGCATCGATCAGGTGAATCTCGCCGTCACGCAGATGGACAGCCTCACGCAGGAAAACGCGGCGCTCGTCGAGCAGGCGGCGGCCGCCGCGCATTCGCTGACCGAGCAGGCCGGCCGGCTGAAAACTTCCGTCGACGCGTTCCAGGTGGCCGACGCCGCCTAGCGCCGTACCGTCGGCATCGCGCGGCTCTGGTTGGACCAATCGGCCGCGCGATCTCTACCGCTCAGAGCTTTCCTTCATCGACGTGAATGCGCACGTAATCGATGTGCGTGTGCATGGCCGTGCGCGCTTCTTCGGGACGCCGCGTGCAGATGGCGTCGCACACCGCGCGGTGCTGGATCAGCAGCTGATCGGCGCGGTCGCGGCCGAGCTGGCGCAGATCGGTGCCGCTGATCGTGATGTGCTCGCGCAGCATGCCGAGAATACTCGTGTGCAAATGGAGGAACATCGTGTTGTGCGACGCGAGCGCGATCGCTTCGTGCAACTGCGTATCGGCGGCGGCTTCGCTGACCTTGTCGTCGCACGCGTGCGAGCGTTCGAGTTCGCGCATCAGTGAACGGATGCGCGCGATATCCGCCCGGTTCGCGCGCATGGCCGCGAAATAGGCCGTCGCGCCTTCCAGCACGCGGCGGAATTCGATGATGTCGTCGCGCAGCGCGGGATGATCGGCGACAAGCTGCCCCCACGGCGACGCAATGCCCGCGCGCAGCTGGTCGGTCGCGAATACGCCAGCGCCGCGCCGGCTTTGCAGCAGGCCGCGCGCGGCAAGCCGCTGGATCGCCTCGCGCACCGTGTTGCGCGATACGCCGTACTGTTCGGCAAGGGTGCGCTCCGCGGGCAGCCTTGAACCCGGCGGCCATGTGCCGTCGAGCAACGCCGTTTCCATCCCGCGCATCACGCGCTCTACCGTGCCCCGCTGCAGCGTTCCCGTTGCCATGCGCTTTCTCCTTCGTTGCTCATTTTCTCGTCACTGGTCCAACCAATTTGAATTGTCGCGCACATTTGGCAATCATGCGTCAACGATTCAAGCGATCCGCGCCACCGCATGTCCCTCGATGCGGCCCGACAAAGCGGACGCATACTGGAGCGAGATATGAAGGAAAGGCACTACCCGGCGGCCCCGCGCGACGTCTATCTGTTCGCGACCTGCCTCGTCGATCTGTTCGTGCCCGAGGCCGGGCTCGATGCCGTCAGGCTGCTGGAACGCGAAGGCCTCGTCGTGCACTTTCCTCGTGAGCAAAGCTGCTGCGGCCAGCCCGCGTACAGCAGCGGCAACCCCGAACAGGCCCGCGACGTCGCGCGCGCCCAACTCGATCTGTTCTCCGAGCCTTGGCCCGTCATCGTGCCTTCGGGCTCGTGCGCGGGCATGATGCGCCACCACTGGCCGCGCCTGTTCGCCGATGATCCGGCGACCGCGGCCAAGGCCCAGGAGCTCGGCGAACGCGTCTATGAACTGAGCGAATTTCTGCTGCGCGTGCTGCACATCGAATTGCCGGACACGGCCGACGCACCCGCCGAATGCGTCGTGCTGCACACGTCCTGCGCGGCGCGCCGCGAAATGGGCACGCGCGTGCACGGCGTCGAACTCGTCGATGCGTTGCCCGGCGTCACGCGCATCGAGCACGAGCGTGAATCGGAATGCTGCGGATTTGGCGGCACCTTTTCGCTCAAGCATCCCGACATCTCCGGCGCGATGGTGCGCGACAAGGTCGGGTCGGCATGCGCGACGGGCTGCGAGCGCATCGTGTCCGCCGACTGCGGCTGTCTGCTGAACATCGGACACGCGGCGCGTCATCAGGGCGCGCCCGTGCAGGTTGAACACATCGCGAGCTTCCTGTGGCGGCGCACGCAACGCGCCGACGCACAAGGCAACGGAGACAAGGCATGAACGCGCGCGAACGCATGCTCGGGCGCTTGCGCGCCGCCGCGCCCGCCCAGATTGCTGAAGATCGGCTGCAGCAGCTCGATCAACGCATCGACATGCATTACGACAGCCGCCGCCCTGCGCGCCCTGAAGCGGCGGCACTCGTCGAATCGATGCAGGCTGCGCTGGTCGCGTCGCATGCCGAAGTGTTTCGCGCGACGGAGCGCACGTGGCCCACATTGATCGCACAACGCCTGCTCAGTGCCAACGTGAAGCGCATGCTGCTCGATACATCGCGCGCGGAAGGCGCGGCGTTGCAACAGGCGCTGCCCTCCTCCATCGCGACACGCACCTACGATCAGCCGATCGAAAGCTGGAAAGCCGAACTGTTCGACACGATCGACGCGGGCTTCACGGTCGCACGCTCGGGCATCGCGTCCACGGGTACGCTGGTTCTTGCGCCCGATGCCGGCTCGCCGCGCACGATGTCGCTGGTGCCGCCGCTGCATATCGCGCTCGTCTACGCGCATGCGCTGCATGCGGACCTGCACGCCGCGATGCGCGCCGAGCAATGGCAGGCGGGCATGCCGACGAACCTCGTGATGATCTCGGGCCCGTCGAAAACATCCGATATTCAGCAGACGCTCGCTTACGGCGCGCATGGTCCGCGCGAACTGTGGGTCGTGATCGTCGAACATCAGGCCGATACGGCTATCGGCACGCACGGAGACGCCGCATGAACGCCACCCCGATGCACTTCGTGCCCGCGCAGGACTTCAAGGCGCGCGCCCGCGCGGCGCTGGACGACCCGAAGCTGCGCAGCAGCTTTCGCGGCGCAATGGACTTTCTGCAAACCAAACGCCGCGCGCAGTTTCCCGACGACGACGAACTGCAGCATCTGCGCGATCTGGGCGAAGCGATACGGCAGCATGCGTTATCGCGCTTACCCGACCTGCTCGTGCGGCTCGAAGAGAAGCTCACGGCGCGCGGCGTTCACGTGCACTGGGCCGAAACAGCCGTCGATGCCACCGCGATCATTCACGGCATCGCGCAATCGCACGATGCGAAGCGCGTGATCAAGGGCAAGTCGATGGCGAGCGAGGAGATCGAGCTCAATCACTACCTCGAAGCGCGCGGCATCGATTGCATCGAATCGGATATGGGCGAGTACATCGTGCAGCTCGCGCACGAAAAGCCGTCGCATATCGTGATGCCCGCCATTCACAAAACCAGGGCCGATATCGCCGAACTGTTCGAACAGCACATTCCCGACACGCGCTATACGGAAGACGTCGACGAGCTGATCCAGACGGGACGCCGCGCGTTGCGCCGCGCTTTCGTCGATGCCGACATCGGGCTGTCCGGCGTGAACTTCGCCGCCGCCGATACGGGCACGCTGTGGCTCGTCGAAAACGAAGGCAATGGCCGCCTGTCGACGACCGTGCCCGACGTGCACATCGCGATCATGGGCATGGAGAAAGTGGTCGAGAAGCTGTCGCATATCGTGCCCCTTTCCAGCCTGCTGACGCGCTCCGCGACCGGGCAGGCGATCACCACGTACTTCAACCTGATTACGGGCCCGCGGCGCGAAGGCGAACGCGACGGTCCGCGCGAGATGCATGTCGTGCTGCTCGACAACGGCCGCACGCAAGCGTATGCCGACGAGCAATTGCGCGCGACGCTGCAATGCATCCGCTGCGGTGCGTGCATGAATCACTGCCCCGTGTACACGCGCATCGGCGGGCATGCGTACGGCACCACCTATCCCGGCCCGATCGGCAAGATCATTTCGCCGCATCTGCTCGGCCTCGAAGAAACCGCCGATCTGCCGACGGCATCGAGCCTGTGCGGCGCATGCGGCGAAGTCTGTCCCGTGCGCATTCCGATTCCCGAGTTGCTCGTGCGGCTGCGCACGGAAGCGAATCGTGATCCGGATGAAGTGGTCGCGCATCCGTTGCGCGGCCAGGGCGCGACATTCAGCCGCGAAGAACAGTTCGTGTGGCGCTTCTGGAGCGGCGCGTTTGCGCATCCGCGCGCGTACCGGATGCTGCGCTGGGCCGCAACGCGGCTGCGCGCGTTCGCTCCGAAGAACCAGATGGGCTGGACACGTCATCGCGAGCCGCTCAAGCCCGCGCCGCGCAGCCTGCACGACCTGATGCGCGAGCGCGGCCAGCCCGAATAGCGCTGCAAGCCCGCGCTGCACAGCCAGCCCAGACAACGCGGCTTTTTCGCTTCACCTCCTTTGCGTGCATCGCCCCGACGGACGATGCACCGGGAGCGGCTGCGCGCCGTCGAACAATATTCATTGACCGCATCTTTGGAGGAGACCGATATGCACCCGTGGTATCAGACCTATCTGCCCCTCGGCAGCCTATGGCTATCCGCCCTCGCGGCCAGCCTTCCCATCATCTTTTTCTTCGTCGCGCTGGCCGCGCTGCGCCTGAAAGGCCATGTCGCGGCGGCGGGCACGTTGCTGCTGTCGCTGGCCGTTGCGATCTTCGCGTACGGCATGCCCGCGCCGCAGGCGTTCGCGGCTGCGGGCTTCGGCTTTACCTACGGCATATGGCCGATCGCATGGATCATCGTCACGGCCGTGTTCCTCTACAAGCTCGTCGTCAAGACGGGACAGTTCGACATCATCCGCGCATCGGTGCTCGCGCTGACGGACGACCAGCGGCTGCAACTGCTGCTGATCGGCTTCTCGTTCGGCGCCTTTCTCGAAGGCGCGGCGGGCTTCGGCGCGCCGGTCGCCATCACGGCGGCGCTGCTGGTCGGGCTCGGCTTCGATCCCCTCAAAGCAGCGGGCCTGTGCCTGATCGCGAACACCGCGCCCGTCGCGTTCGGCGCAATGGGCATCCCCATCATCGTCGCGGGCCAGGTCACGGGCATCGATCCGTTTCTGATCGGCGCAACGGCAGGCCGTCAATTGCCGCTGCTCTCGCTCGCGGTGCCGTTCTGGCTCGTGTTCATGATGGACGGCAAGCGCGGCGTCAAGGAGACGTGGCCGGCCGCGCTCGTGGCGGGCGGCAGCTTCGCCATCACGCAGTACTTCACGTCGAATCACATCGGGCCTGAACTGCCGGACATCACGTCGGCGCTCGTCAGTCTCGTCGCGCTCGCGTCGTTCCTGAAGGTGTGGCAGCCGCGCCGCGCGCGCGACACGGCACGCGGCACCGTGAGCGGGGGCGCGCTTGCGCTGACGGGATTCGGTGCTGCAGGCGGCGGGTTTGGCGGATCGAACGGCGAATCAAATGGTGGATTGAATGGCGTGGCAGGCGCGAGCCGTCGCGCGTCACCGTACACGCTTGCGCAGACCGTGCGCGCGTGGGCGCCGTTCGGCATCCTGACCGCGGTCGTCACGGTCTGGAGCCTGCAGCCGTTCAAGGCCCTGTTCGCGGCGAAGGGCGCGCTGGCGTGGAGCATCATCAAGTTCAAGGTGCCCGCCCTCGATCAACTCGTGATGAAAACCGCGCCCATTGTCGCGACGCCCAAAGCGTACGAAGCGGTGCTCAAGATCGACTTGCTTTCCGCCGTCGGCACGGCGATCCTGCTGACGGCATTGATCTCGATGGTGCTGCTGCGCGTGAAGCCGCGTGACGCGCTCGCGACGTTCGGCGAGACGCTGATGGAACTGCGCCGTCCTGTGCTGTCGATCGGGTTGGTGCTGTCGTTTGCATTCGTTGCGAACTACTCGGGCATGTCGTCGACGCTCGCGCTGCTGCTCGCCGGCACGGGCGCTGCGTTCCCGTTCTTCTCGCCCGTACTCGGCTGGCTCGGCGTGTTCCTGACGGGCTCGGATACGTCGTCAAATGCACTCTTCTGCTCGCTGCAGCATACGACGGCGCATCAGATCGGCGTATCGGACACGCTGCTGGTGGCCGCCAATACGACGGGCGGCGTGACGGGCAAGATGATCTCGCCGCAGTCGATCGCCGTTGCGTGCGCGGCGACGGGCCTCGTCGGGCGCGAGTCGGAACTGTTCCGCTTCACCGTGCGGCACAGTCTGCTGTTCGCGCTGATCGTCGGATTGATCACGCTGTTGCAGGCGTACGTGCTGCCGGGCATGTTGCCGGGCTGATCGTCCACGTTCGCAGGTAGTCGGACAACGCCCGCTTTCATGCGGGCGTTGTGCTTAGGGCTCGCCGATGAACCACGCCTTCAGCGTCGCCGCGCCCGGCTTGAGGTCCGCCGACTTCGGATGCACGAGGTAATACGCGGTTTTCAGCGGCAACGCCAGATCGAACGGATCGATCAGCGAGTTCGCCGCGCGCTCCGCTTGCGTGAGCACCGCGCTCGTCAGCACGACGCCTTGTCCGCGCACGGCGGACTCGATGGCCATCAGCGACTGATCGAAATAAATTCCCGCGATCCCGTCGATCTGACGCGCGGACAGCTTGCCGAACTTTTTCAGCCACACCGCCCAGTGCGGATGCAGCGTGTTGTGCAGCAACGTGGCGCGCTGCAGATCCTCGGGCAGCTTGAGTTTCAGCCGCTTTGCGTACGATGGGCTGCAATAGACTCGCGCCTCGTCGGCAAACAGCAATTGCACGTCGAGTGCCGGCGCGACGCCGTCGAAGTAGCGCACGGCCAGATCGATCGACTGCAACTCGAAGTCGATCAACGCCGTTGTGGTGTTCAGTTCCAATGCGACGTCTGGATGCCCGATCAGGAAGTCCGTCATGCGCGGCGCAAACCATTTGGCCGCGAAGCTCGGCGGCATCGACACGCGTACGCCTTTGCCCTGATTCTCCCGCACGCGACGGCTGGCATGAACGATCTGCGCGAGCGCGGGCTGGATTTGCGCGTAGTAGGCGCGCGCATCGTCCGTCGGCACGATCTGCCGCACCAGCCGGGAAAACAGCACGACGCCGAGCCATGCCTCGAGCTTCCGGATCTGCTGACCGACCGCGCCCGGCGTCACATTCAACTCGGTGGCAGCTAGAGAAAAACTACTCGAACGCATCGCGGCTTCGAACGCAACGAGTGCTTTTAACGGTGGCATGCCTGACATAGGATAGTTTTTCTGCGCTATCGACGAGAACAAATGGTTTGTACCGCATCTGCGGCGCCCGCACAATCGGCTCCATCGTCCCTGCATTCGATGGTGCCTGTCATGAACCCCGCTTATCTCGCGTTCGCGCTGCTCGGCCTGATCTGGGGCAGCAATTTTCTTTTCATGAAATGGGCCAGCGCGCTGATTTCGCCCGCTCAAATCGTGTTCCTGCGCGTGCTGTTCGGCTTTTTGCCCGTGCTCGTCTATGCGCTCGCGACGAAGGCGCTCGCCTGGAAACAGTTGCGCCACGCGCCGCACTTCATCGTGATGTCGCTGCTCGCGACGAGTGTCTATTACTACGCGTTCGCCAAAGGCGCGTCGCTGTTGCTGTCGAGCGTCGCGGGCATGCTGAGCGGCGCGATACCGCTGTTCTCGTTCGTCTGCGCGTGGGCGTTGTTGCGCGCCGAACGTCCGACGGCACGGATGACAGGCGGTGTGCTGTGCGGCTTTATCGGCGTATTGCTGATTGCGCGTCCGTGGAGCGGCGCGGTCGCGAGCGTCGATCTGCGCGGCGTCGCGTATATGGCAGCGGGTTCGCTGAGCGTGGGCTGTTCATTCGTCTACGCGCGGCGCTTTCTGTCGATGCTCGACATGTCGCCTGTCGCGCTCTCAACATGGCAGATCGGCTTCGCGCTATTGACGATTGGCTGCGTGACGCCGTTCGGCGGCATCGCGCACATCGCGCACGACGCGCGTGCGGCAATCGGCATCGTGCTTGGACTGGGGCTGCTCGGCACAGGCGTTGCCTACATCCTGTACTACCAGATCGTGCAGCGGCTCGGCGCGCTGGCGGCGTCGAGCGTGACGTATATTCCGCCCGTGGTCGCGCTGGGGATCGGGGTGCTGTTTGCGCACGAACCGGTCCGTGCCCTCGATATGATCGCGATGGTGTGCATTCTTGGCGGCGTGTTCCTGCTGCAAAGCGGGCGCAGAACAGACAATCTGCACAAGCCGCACGAGTCCGCCGTCAATGCGCCGGCGGCACGGCGCACAGCATAGCGATCAGGTATCGCTCCACAGGCGCAGCAGGTTGTGGTAACAGCCCACCAGCGTGCGGCGCGCCGCATCGTCAGCATTCGATGCATTGAGCCGCTGGATGGCGCCGTCGAGATCGAATAGCATCGCGCGCTGCGTGTCGTCGCGCACGAGGCTCTGCGCCCAGAAGAAGCTCGACACGCGCGCGCCGCGCGTCACGGCGCGCACCTGATGCAGGCTCGTGCCCGGATACACGATGGCATGTCCGGCAGGCAGCTTCACTTCCTGCACGCCGAACGTATCTTCGATCAGCAGTTCGCCGCCGTCGTATTCGTTGGGCGGCGTGAGAAACAGCGTGATCGAAATATCGGTTCGCACGCGTACGCCGCTGACGGGCACGAGACGGATCGCACCGTCGACGTGACTGCCGAAATGCATCCCGCCTTCGTATCGGTTGAACAACGGCGGATACACCTTGTTCGGCAGCGCAGCGCTGATGAACAGCGGATGGCGCTCGAGCGACGCGATGATCCGGTCGCCCATTTCCAGCGCGATGGGCGAGCCCTCCGCGATCTGCTGGTTGCGCTTGACGGGCGCGCCCTGATAGCCCGCCGTCGCGCGGCCGTCGACCCATGCGTCGCTGGCTTCGAGCTGCGCGCGCATGTCGGCGGCTTCGGCGGGACTCAGTACATCCGGAATCGAGACAATCATTGTTCAACGTTCCTGCATAACGGTGCGACGCCGCGCGCTTCGCATGAACGGCTTCATGCCGAAAAGCGCGCGCCGTTCCGTGGACTATCGCCTGATGCGATCAGAAGAAGCGATAGTTTAACGTCGCAATGAAGGTACGGCCGTAACCCGGCACCGCGCGTCCGCCGTCGGACGGAATCAGCGCGTCGTAGTAGTTCTTGTCCGTCAGGTTCCATACGTTGAACTGGATGTCGTAGCGCTTTGCGTGATACGCCGCCATGGCATCCCAGCGCGTGTAGCCGCCGACCTGCACGAGGTTGTTGTTCGCCGCATAGCGCGACGACACATAGCTCGGGCCGCCGCCGATTTCCCAATGCGGCGTGAACGCATACGTGGACCACAACGTCAGCGTGTTGCGCGGCGTGTTCGCGGGCACCTTGCCTTGCGTGCCGTCGAATGCCTGCAGGATTTCGCCGTCCATATACGTGTAGCCGCCGAACACCTGCCACTTGTTCGTGATACGACCGGCAAGACCCATCTGGTAGCCGCGCACACGGACGTTGCCGTCGAGCGTATAGGTGCCGTCCGCATTCAGCGTGCGCGCATTCGTCTTCTCGATGTTGAACAGCGACTGCGTGACGGACAGACCGCCACCGAGCAGATCCCACTTCGAGCCGACTTCATACGACCTGTTGTGCTCGGGCGGCAGATTCTGCTGGCCGTTCGTCAACGTCAGCGCTTCGAGCGACGGATCGAACGACGTGCCGTACGACACATAGTACGACTGCCAGTCGGACGGCTGCCAGATGATGCCGCCGCGCACGCTGGTGAAGTAATTCGTCTGCGTCGCATAGCCCGGCTGGTTGATCGAGTTATGGATCGACGCTTCGTAGCGGTCCCAGCGCACGCCGCCCACCACCTTCCAGTGTTCGCCGATCGACACCGTATCGTTCGCATAGATGCCCACGCCATTGGCGCTCGACTCGGCGAGATTGGTCGCGACTTCCCGCACGTTTGCGGGACGCGTCGTGTAGGCGGGATTGAGCAGCGGCACCACTGCGAGCGTATTGGACGGCAAGCCCGGCGTTGTCGCGCTGAAGCTCTGGTTGCTATAGGTTTCGTGGCTCAGGTCGACGCCCGCGAGCACGTCGTGCTTGATGGGCCCCGTGTTGAACTTCCACTCGACATCGGTCGTGTTATAGACCGAGTGGTCGTTAATGTTGCGGTCCTTGCCTTGCAGCTTCACGAACAGCTTCGACGGATCGATTGTCGTGAAGTTGCCGTTCGACAATGCCGGCGACGTCGCGAGCGGTCCCGTCAGCACCGACGCCGCATTCGTCGCGCGCGCTTGCGTGCTGTAGTGGCTGAACTGCGTCTGGTTGCGCAGGGTCACGTCGTCGTTGAAACGGTGCTTGATGCGCGCGCTGAACGTCTGCACGTCCTGAATCGTGCGGTCGTCGGTGAAGCCGTAGAAGGTACCGCGATTCACGGGCGCGGGATGGCCGTTTAGCGGCGGAATGCCGTAGTCCGGCTGATCGCGGTTGTGCTGGATCAGCGCCGACAGCGTGATTTCCGTCGGCGTGCCGATGCCGAATTTCACTTCGGGCGCGACGCCGTAGTCCTTGTTCTTCATCACGTCGCGCGACGAGCCCAGGCTCTGGCCGAACGCGTTGATGCGAAACGCGGAGGTGTCGGTGATCGGCGCGTCGAGGTCGACCGTCGTGCGGTAACGGTCGTGCGTGCCCGCCTGCACGGAAACATCGGCGCGCTTTTTCAGCGACGGCTCCTTGCTGACCTGGTTGATCACGCCGCCCGTCGAACCGCGTCCGAAGTACAGCGACGAAGGACCGTACAGGACGTCGATCGATTCGAGATTGAACGTGTCGCGATAGTACTGGCCGCGATCGCGAAAACCGTCGAGATAGATGTCGGTGCGCGCCGAGAAGCCGCGCAGGTTGATGTTATTGCCGATCTGCCCGCCTTCCGCCCCGCCGATCGTGATGCCCGGCACATTGCGCAGCGCGTCGGTGAACGAACTCACGGCCTGCGATTGCAGCACGGCCTTCGGCACGACGGTGACCGCCTGCGGAATGTCGCGCAGCGCGGTCGGGACTTTCGCACCGACAGTCGACGTTTCCGGCTGGAAGTCGGCGGAATTGTCAGCGGCGCCCGTCACCTTGACGGCGGGCAGTGTGGCATTCTCGGTGGGCTGGCTGGCGGCGGGCTGGCTGGCGGGAGGCGTGGACGATGCGGCTTGTGCAATCTGTGCTGCTGGTGCGGCAGCCGTCGTCGTTTGAGCGTAGAGCGGCGTCGCAAAGACGGCCATGACGGCCGCTGCGAGTGGCGTAGTTCGATGCATCGCGATTCCCTGTCGTTGTGACTGATCTTCTTCTTGGCGCAACGGGCGGTGCCGCCCGTCCGGTTCGCGTGTGCGCGAACCGCCCCGCCGGGCGGAAACATCTTCCGGCCCATCTAAATGCGAATCGATATCATTACATGAACGGTAATGGTTCGCAATAATGTGGGGAGCACGGTGTGGTCATTCCGCGTCAGCCGTGGTCGGAATCGCGAGTTTTCCGGCCGCCACTGGAATCATGCGCGCACGGCGCTGCTTCAACGCTTTGCCGAATCGAAGCGGACCGTCAACAAAAAAAGGGCGATGTCTTTCGACACCGCCCGTCTGAACCTTCACGCCACTCTTTGCCTTAGCGGACCTTCCCGGCCTTCCACGCAGCCAGCAACTGATCATATTTGACCGTCTCGCCCTTCGGCTTTTCGTTGGCGAGTTTCTTCCACGGCGCATGCTGATCGGACAGCCACTTGGCCGGATCGCTTTCCGCATTCAGCTCCGGCGCGCACACTTTCATGCCGGCGCGTTGCAGGCGGCCCAGCACCTGGTCCATCTCTTTGGCCAGGTTGTCCATCGCGGCTTGCGGCGTCTTCTCACCTGCAGCCGCCGTCGCGACGTTCTTCCACCACAGCTGCGCCATCTTCGGATAGTCGGGCACGTTGTTGCCCGTCGGCGTCCACGCGACACGCGCCGGGCTGCGATAGAACTCGATCAAGCCGCCGTACTTGTCTGCGTTCTTCGTGAAGTAATCGCTATGAATGTCGGAATCGCGAATAAACGTGAGACCCACGATCGACTTCTTCAACGACACCGACTTCGACGTCACGAATTGCGCGTAAAGCCATGCGGCTGCGCGCTGATTCGCGGGCGTCGACTTGAAGAAAGTCCATGAGCCGACGTCCTGATAGCCGTTTTGCATGCCGTCCTTCCAGTATGGGCCATGCGGTGACGGCGCCATGCGCCACTTCGGTGTGCCGTCCGGGTTCGTGACGCTACCAGGTTTGAGCATCGACGCCGTGAACGCGGTGTACCAGAAGATCTGCTGCGCGATCTTGCCTTGCGCGGGAACCGGGCCCGCCTCGCTGAACGTCATGCCGGACGCTTCAGGCGGTGCATATTTCTTCAGCCAGTCGACGTATTTGGTCGTCGCGTAAACCGCGGCCGGGCTGTTGGTGCCGCCGCCGCGCGACACGGAAGCGCCCACGGGATGACAACCGTCCGGCGTCACGCGAATGCCCCACTCGTCGACGGGCATGCCGTTTGGAATGCCTTTGTCTGCTTCGCCCGCCATCGAGAGCCACGCGTCGGTGAAGCGCCATCCCAGCGACGGGTCTTTCTTGCCGTAGTCCATATGGCCGAAGACTTTTTCACCATCGATCGTCTTGACCTCGTTCGTGAAGAAGTCGGCGATATCTTCATACGCGGACCAGTTCACCGGCACGCCGAGATCGTAGCCGTACTTGGCCTTGAACTTGTCCTGCAGATCCTTGCGCGCGAACCAGTCGGCACGGAACCAGTAGAGGTTCGCGAATTGCTGGTCGGGCAGCTGATAGAGCTTTTTATCCGGCGCAGTCGTAAAGCTCGTGCCGATAAAGTCTTTGATGTCGAGGCCCGGATTCGTGTATTCCTTGCCTTCGCCCGCCATGTAATCCGAGAGCGGCATGATCACGCCGTAGCGATAGTGCGTGCCGATAAGGTCGGAATCGGAAATCCAGCCGTCGTAAATGCTTTGTCCCGACTGCATCGACGTTTGCAGTTTTTCGACGACGTCGCCTTCCTGAATGATGTCGTGCTTGACCTGAATGCCCGTAATTTCAGTGAATGCTTTGGCAAGCGTCTTCGATTCATACATGTGTGTGTCGATCGTTTCCGACACCACATGAATTTCCTTGACGCCTTGCGATTTGAGCTTCGCAGAAGTATCGATGAACCATTTCATTTCATCCATCTGCTGCTGTTTGGTCAGCGTGCTCGGCTGAAATTCGCTATCGACCCATTTCTGCGCTTCGGGCACGCCCGCAAGCGCGGCGTGACTCGCAAAAGCCCCCGCGACCACTCCTGCTACGGCGAGCGCGACGATCCGTCTCCTCTGTTGCATGGTCTTCTCCTGTGTCTCCACACCCCTTTTGGATCATCTGCCGATTGCCGCCCGGGGCATCAACGGAACCGGTTTGTTCTTAAGCGTTAGCCTTTCCACATGATCGCGAGCAGCACCACGACCGATGCCGCAAAGCCGGGCCATGCGCTCGCGCCTTCGCCGCTGACGGCGATCCACGCCAGATTTACGTAGGCAGCCGTCAACAGGCCGATAAAGAGCCGGTCGCCGCGCGTCGTTGCAATGGGCAGAAATCCTTTGCGCTCGATGGTCGGCATGCGCATTTCCCATACGGTCATGCCCGCCAGCATGACGGCTACACAGCCAAAGAAGATGGCTACTTCGGGTGTCCAGTACATCCACGTGAACATCACACTCTCCCCATCGCAAAGCCTTTGGCGATGTAGTTGCGCACGAAATAGATCACGAGTGCGCCCGGAATGATCGTCAGGACGCCCGCTGCGGACAGCACGCCCCAATCCATGCCCGCCGCCGACACGGTGCGCGTCATCACAGCCGCGATCGGCTTGGCATTGACGGTGGTGAGCGTGCGCGCGAGCAGCAGTTCGACCCAGCTGAACATGAAGCAAAAGAACGCCGTCACGCCGACGCCCGACTTGATCAATGGAAGAAAAATCTTGATGAAGAAGGTCGGAAACGAATAACCGTCGATATAGGCGGTCTCGTCGATTTCACGCGATACGCCCGACATGAAGCCTTCGAGAATCCACACGGCGAGCGGCACGTTGAACAGCATGTGCGCGAGTGCCACGGCAACGTAGGTGTCCATCAGCCCGACACTCGAATAGAGCTGGAAGAACGGCAACAGGAACACGGCGGGCGGCGTCATTCGATTGGTGAGCAGCCAGAAGAACATATGCTTGTCACCGAGAAAGCGATAGCGGGAAAACGCATACGCAGCCGGCAATGCGACCAGCACCGACATCACCGTATTCATCAGCACGTAGACGATCGAATTAATGTAGCCCCAGTACCACGACGGATCGGTGAAGATGACTTTGTAGTTGTCGAACGTGACGTGCTGCGGCCATGTGGCGAATGCCGACATGGTTTCCTCATTCGTACGCAGCGAGATCGACAGCATCCAGTACAGCGGGAGCAGCGCAAACGCGATATAGACGATCAATACGAGCGCGCGCGTCCAGCGGCGGTTATCACGCATTGTCTTCTCCCGTCGTGGCAGGACCGCCCTTGCCGACTCGCTCCATCCAGTTGTAGAGAATGAAGCAGAGCAGCAGGATGATCAGGAAGTAGATCAACGAGAAAGCGGCCGCAGGTCCGAGATCGAATTGACCCACGGCCTTTTGCGTCAGGTACTGGCTAAGGAATGTCGTGGAGTCGCCGGGACCGCCGCCGGTGAGCACGAACGGTTCCGTATAGATCATGAAGCTGTCCATGAAGCGCAACAGCACGGCGATCATCAGTACGCCGCGCATCTTGGGCAGCTCGATATGGCGAAATACGGCAAAGCGGCTCGCGCCATCGATTTCCGCAGCCTGGTAGAACGCATCGGGAATCGCGCGCAAGCCTGCGTAGCAGAGCAATGCGACGAGTGGCGTCCAGTGCCAGATGTCCATCACGAGCACGGTCACCCACGCATCGGTGGGGCTCGCCGTGTAGTTGTATTCCACGCCGATCCGATTGAGCGCATAACCGAGCAGACCGATGTCGGGCCGGCCGAAGATCTGCCAGATCGTGCCGACCACGTTCCATGGAATCAGCAGCGGCATCGCAAGCACGACGAGGGCAGCCGATGCGCGCCATCCCGATGCGGGCATCGCGAGTGCGAGTCCGACGCCGAGCGGGATTTCGAACAGCAGCACGCAGGCCGAAAAGATGATCTGCCTGCCCAGCGCGCCGCGCAGATCCGGATCGGTCATGATGTTGCGAAACCATTCGGTGCCGACGAACACATGCTGCGTCGGGCTGATGATGTCCTGCACCGAATAGTTGACGACCGTCATCAACGGCAGAATCGCTGAAAACGCAACGCAGATGAATACAGGCACGACGAGTAGCCACGCCTTCTGGTTGAGCGGCTTGTTCATCGCGCGCCTCCCGCGGCTCGCACCGCAATGCGTTCGTCATTGCTGAAATAAACGGTTTCGGGCGCGGCGACGCGCAACCACACGGGGCCATCCACGACGCGCAAGTTCGTCTCCATCTTCGCGTTGAACACGTGGCCTTCGCAGCTCGCCGTGACGAGCTGGTAGTTGCCGAGTTGCTGCGCGCGCGTGACTTCTGCCCTCACGGCGCCCGCTTCGCCGTCATTGGCAAGCCGCACGAACTCGGGCCGGATTCCGAGCGTGAGATCGCCGTTCGTATTCTTGAGCGTCGCGAGCGTCGCGGAGTCGACGGCAATGCGCTGCGCACCGAGCTTGATGCCGTCGCCGTCGAGACTCACGGGGCACAGATTCATGCCGGGACTGCCGATGAAATAGCCGACAAACGCGTGATCGGGCCTGAGGAATAGCGCTTCGGGACCGCCCTTTTGCACCACGCGCCCATTCGTCATCACCACCACTTCGTCGGCGAAAGTCAGTGCTTCGACCTGGTCGTGCGTCACGTAGATCAGCGTGAGTTTCAATTGCTGATGGATCTTCTTCAACTGACGCCGCAGCATCCACTTCATATGCGGATCGATGACGGTCAAGGGTTCGTCGAACAGGATCGCCGCGACGTCCTTGCGCACGAGCCCACGGCCGAGTGAAATCTTCTGCTTCGCATCCGCCGACAGATTGCTCGCCTTGCGCGGCAATTCGCGCGCCATGTCGAGAATGTCGGCGACTTCATGCACGCGCGTGCGCACTTCCGCTGCGGGGAGTCCGCGATTGCGCAGCGGAAACGCCAGGTTGTCGAACACGCTCATCGTGTCGTAGATCACGGGGAACTGAAACACCTGGGCAATGTTGCGTTCGCGCGCGCCTTTCGTCGTGACGTCGTGCCCGTTGAACAGAACCTTGCCTTCCGACGGTTTGATCAAGCCCGAGACGATGTTCAGCAGCGTCGATTTCCCGCAGCCCGAAGGACCGAGCAGCGCATACGCGCCGCCGTCTTCCCAAACCATGCTCATCGGTTGCAGCGCGTAATCGTCCAGCGACGCGGGATTCGGGCCATACGCATGCCCCAGATTCTGAAACTCAATGCGCGCCATATGCCACCTCCTGCACCTTCGGACGCGCGACAAGGTTCGAGTCCGCGCCGAACACGAACAGTTCATCGGGATCGACATAGACATCGAGCTGCGTGCCAAGCTCGATCTGATGCACACCTTGCAACTGCGCGACGAGATCGATGCCGCCGTGGCGCGTGTGCAGGTGCAGGTAGGTCTCGGAGCCGCTCAGCTCGGCGAGTTCGAGCAGGCAAGGCACGGCGATCGAATGCGCGTTGCGCGGCGCGAGCCGCAAGTGGCCGGGCCGTATGCCGATGCGGCAAGTGCCCGCGCCGACAGCGTCAGCCGCCGCGCGGCGCACGGGCACGTCGAAACCGATAGGCAGACGCGCGTCGCCGTTTTCAAGCAGTTCGCTCGTCAGCATGTTCATCGGCGGATCATTGAAGACGGCAGCCACGTCGACGTTGGCGGGCGCGTTGTAGACGTCGAGCGTCGGGCCGAACTGCAGCAGGCGGCCCTTGTCGACCACGGCCGTGTAGCCGCCAAGCAGCAGCGCTTCGAGCGGCTCCGTGGTCGCGTAGACCACAGTGGTCTTGCCGTCGGAAAAGAGTGTCGTGAGTTCGGCGCGCAGTTCTTCGCGCAGCTTGTAGTCGAGGTTCACGAGCGGCTCGTCGAGCAGCACCAGCGACGTGCGTTTGACGAGCGCCCGCGCCAGCGCGCAGCGCTGCTGCTGGCCGCCCGACAGTTCGCCGGGCCGCCGCTCGAGCAGATGATCGATATGCAGCTTCGCAGCGACTTCGTGCACGCGGCGGCGGATTTCCCCGGCGTCCGTCTTTTGCAGCCTGAGCGGCGATGCGATGTTCTCGAACACCGTCATCGCGGGATAGTTGATGAACTGCTGATAAACCATCGCGAGGTTGCGCTGACGCACACTCACGCCCGTCACATCCTGGCCGTCGACGATCACGCGGCCGGTAGTCGGCCTGTCGAGTCCTGCCATGACGCGCATCAACGTGGTCTTGCCTGCCTGGGTCGGACCCAGCAACACATTGATCGCCCCCGGGACGAGACGCAGATCGACGCCGTACAGATGCGTCATCCCGCCCGAAACGACGGTGACCCGCTCCAGTTCCAAGACCAAATTGCTCTCCTTGTTCGATGCTTCTGATGCAGCTCCGCTTTCTTTTGCTTGTTGTTCGTTCGACCGCGGCTTCGATGCGAAGGCGCACGCCGGGTTACGGCTACAGCAGTGATTCGACTACGCGTTCGCAATCGCCGGACTGCGCAACGCGCGGTCCGGTTCGCATACGAGAGGCAGGGCAAGGGATGGCGCCGCGCGAGCGCCGGGAATCTGTCGTCGATCCATTGTCCCGATTGTTTTTTATTCGCGTACTTCAAAAACGGGCCCACCGGCCAATGTTCAAATATGAAATCAAAACAACAGCAACAATGTTCTCTTTTGTTCGTTTACGTTTAAATCGGGGTTAACCATACAAACGATAAACATTCATCATCTACGGCACTTACGAACAGTAGAACAATCCATTACGCATTCGCGCTCATTTGCTTACATGGAGAAAGTAGGCGGTCAGCGTAACAGAAGAAAACCACCGCGCAGTCACGGCGAAATCATCGATCGGCGGCGGCATGCACGCGTCTTCTGACACTCGCTCCAGGCGATGCGCGATCGCGCTCGCCCGCGAGTGACGGGGCACCTGGCAACGCGCAGCGCTAGCGCATGCGAGGCGCGTACCAGTGATGCATCCGCGTCGCCGCTCACGCTTCGCACGCGAGCGCAATTCACGAAGTACTCCATTCCCGGCATCGTTCGAAAAACACCCTGTTTCATGGGCCTGTTTCGCGCCGATGTCCGTTTTTTGAAGGCGATGTCGATGCGCAGTCACGCGTACGGGTATACGTTAATTTGTGCGCGCCGGTCAGCCCCGTTTACTGAATGAAAGCCAGGTCGTCCGAACTACTTTGATCAGACATGATCGAGGGGTCCGGACGTTGTTCGTTCGTACCGGAGGTGTAGCATGGCGAAGCTGTCCAGCAGTGCAATCGATGAACTCAAAGCTCTCACGCGAGGCCAGGTCGTATTGCCCGGCGATCCATCGTTCGATGAAGCACGCAGTATCTGGAATGCGATGATCGACCGTCGTCCCGCGATCATCGTTCGCTGCGCAGGCACGGCCGATGTCCGGCGCGCCGTCAATTTCGCGCGCGACAACCAGTTGCTGCTCGCCGTGCGCGGCGGCGGCCACAACATCGCGGGCAGCGGCGTATGCGAAGACGGCATGCTGATCGACCTGTCGCAGATGAAGTCCGCGCGCATCGATCCCATCGCGCGCCGTGCGTACGTCGAACCGGGCTGCCTGCTGCGCGACTTCGATCACGAAGCGCAAGCTTTTGGCCTTGCCACGCCGCTCGGCATCAACTCCACCACGGGTGTCGCCGGTCTCACGCTTGGCGGGGGCTTCGGCTGGATCAGCCGGCGCTTCGGGTTGACGGTGGACAATCTGATTTCCGCCGACATCGTCACGGCCGACGGCCAACTGCTCCGTTGCAGCGCGGACGCTCACGAAGATCTGTTCTGGGCGATTCGCGGCGGCGGCGGCAACTTTGGCGTCGTCACGATGTTCGAATTCCAGTTGCACGAAGTCGGCCCTGAAGTGTTCGGCGGGCTCGTCGTGTTGCCGATGGATCAGGCGCGGGACGCGCTCGTCAAATACCGCGCCGCCGTCGATGCCTGGCCCGACGAACTGGCCGTGTGGGCGGTAGCGCGCTTTGCACCGCCGCTGCCGTTTCTGCCCGCCGACGTCCACGGCAAGCCGATCCTCGCATTTGCCGTCTGCTACACGGGCCCGGCGGCGAACCGGGAGAGCATCGCCGACGAAGTGCGCAAGTTCGGCACGCCCTATGGCGAGCACCTGGGACCGATGCCGTACACCGCATGGCAACAGGCCTTCGATCCCCTGCTCACGCCCGGCGCGCGCAATTACTGGAAGTCGCACAATCTGGCCACGATAGACGACGGTCTGATCGATGCCTTCGTCGACGCAATCGGCAATCTGCCGTCGCCTCAATGCGAGATCTTCTTCGGCGCGATTGGCGGGCAGACGGCTCGCGTCGGGCCCGACGCGATGGCCTATTCGAATCGCGACGCGAAGTACGTGATGAACGTGCATGGCCGCTGGACGGAAGCCGCCGACGACGAGCGCTGCATTGCGTGGGCACGTGCGTTCTTCAATGCATCGGCGCCGTTCGCGCTCGGCAGCGTCTATGTGAACTTCATGACGGAAGACGAAGCCGCGCGCGTGGACGCGGCATACGGTCCGAACTATGCGCGGCTCGTGGCCGTCAAGGACCGGTACGATCCGCACAATCTGTTCCGTCATAACCAGAACATCAAGCCGTCGGCGATGGCTTGAACAACGTGTCTGCACGCCCGCATGACGACAATGCGTTGCATGCAGCCCCAGGGCAAGGCCGGATAGCAATCGCGCTTCTCACGCTATTCGGCCTTGTCGTCTCGCCGCCGCCTTCTATAGGTCGCCGCTGTGTCGCGCCGTGCGCGCATGCGGCATCCCACGTCACAACATCGTGCCCACTTCAGACGCCCGTCTTTCCGCGCAACGGTCCATGCCCCGCATGCGCGTCGCGTTGCTGACCGTCATCGCGATGTTCGCCTTCGCCGGCAACTCGCTGCTGTGCCGCGTCGCGCTGAAAGGCACGTCGATCGATCCCGCTACGTTCACCACGGTACGCATCGCGTCGGCAGCGATCGTGTTGTGGCTCATCCTGCAGTGGCGCCGTGCCGCGCAGCCCGTTGCCGGCAACTGGATCTCGGCGCTTGCCCTGTTCACCTACGCGGCCGCCTTTTCGTTCGCGTATGTGTCGCTGGCCGCGGGCACGGGCGCGCTGTTGCTGTTCGGCGCGGTGCAGGCGACGATGATCGGCTATGCATTGTTGCGCGGCGAGCGTCTGCGCATACTTCAATGGCTTGGTCTTGGATGCGCGCTTGCTGGCCTCGTCGCACTCGTGCTGCCGGGCCTGAGCGCGCCGCCACTGTTCGCGTCGATACTGATGCTGTGTGCGGGCGTTGCGTGGGGAGTCTATTCGCTGCGCGGCAAACGCGCCGCCGATCCGACGGCCACCACGGCAGGCAACTTTATTCGCGCGATGCCGTTCGCGGCGCTCGTCAGCATGGCGATGTTCATGCGCGTGTCCATCGATAAAACCGGCCTGCTGTTCGCCGCGATTTCCGGTGCGCTCACGTCGGGCGTCGGCTATGCGATCTGGTACGCCGCGTTGAAAGATCTCAAGGCGTCCACGGCGGCCACTGTGCAACTGAGCGTGCCGCTGATCGCCGCCACGGGCGGCATCGTCTTGCTCGGCGAAGCACTGACCGCGCGCCTCGCGTTGAGCGCAGTCGCGATACTCGGCGGAATCGCGCTCGTCATTGCGCGCCGCTGAACAGGCGCACCTCAACGTAAATCCGCTCGTCGCGTCGATCTTCGCGCAGCGCGACTTTCCCGCTCGGGGCGCGATCGTGGCCGCCTGCTGGATACCCGTTGTGAAGCGCACTTCAAGCCTGGCGTTTGCCCAGATCTTCATGCAGCACGCGGGTTGACGCCTGCGCACGGGCATAGACGATGCCACCTGCAGCGATTTCATCGGCAGAGGCACCACGCCTTGTTTGCTGCGCTGCGCTATGCGTTGGCATCCCGGATGCTTCTGACGGAAGGACGAGCGAACCGTCACAAGGAGCCGCCATGGACACCATCGGATTGTCGCAACGCATCGAGGAAATCGAACTGGCCCTTGCAGGCACGTTCCCATCGCCGAAAGCGCCCGCCGTTAGCGCCTGGCAGGAAGGCGCGACGACGTACCTGACGGTTTCGTGGGTCGTCGGCACGGGGCGCGATACGACGCTGGACGCGCGCTGCGTTGCGTCGCTCAAGCTCCCGGACGCGCAGATCGATCGCTATGCCGCGCTCGATACCAACAAACGGCGCATCGTGCAGAGCCGGCTGAAGGATCTCGTGCGCCAGCACGTCGATGTGATGCGGGCGCAGCCCGGTGCGCAGGACAGCTGTTCCGTCGAGCTGGAAGCGGACGATGCGCTGTTCGACGTGCCCGACGAGCCGTACGAGACCCTCTGACGGCGGGCACGTCCGCGCCCTACCCGCGCTTTACCCGCGCCTTCCTGCCCGATGGCCGGGGCAATAGACTATGCTATCGCGCAAGCCGATGCGCTCGCGCCGCCGCGTCCGCGGCCGTCAACCCAAGCCTATTGCCCATGAATTCCGCTACCGACGATTCCCCGCGCCCTGCCATGCGCGCGCTCACGCCGCTCGAAGCCCGTGTGCTGGGTGTGCTGTTCGAGAAGCAGCACACGGTTCCCGACACGTATCCGCTCTCGCTCAACTCGCTCGCTGCGGGCTGCAACCAGAAGACTTCACGCTCGCCCGTGATGAACGTCAGCGAAACCGAGATTCTCGACGCGATCAACAGTCTCAAGCGCCTGTCGCTGGTGCTCGAAGGCAGCAGCAGCCGCGTGCCGCGCTACGAGCACAACATGGAGCGCGTACTGGGCCTGCCGCGGCAGTCCGCGGCGCTGCTGACCGCGCTGCTGCTGCGCGGCGCACAGACAGCGGCCGAACTGCGTCTCGCGACCTCGCGGCTGCACAGTTTCGCCGACACGTCGTCGGTCGAAGCGTTCCTCGAAGAACTCGCGGGCAACGAACCGCCGCGTGTCGTCAAGCTTGCGCGCACGCCGGGCGAGCGCGAAAGCCGCTGGATGCATCTGCTGTGCGGCGAGCCCGCCGCCGATCAGCTGCGCGGCGACGGCACGGCGCTGGCCGACGAGTCGCTGCCGCCGGGCGAACTGGAAGCGCTGCGCGCGCAGCAGCGCGAGCTTGCCGGACGCGTCGAGCGGCTCGAGGCGCTCGTGGCGCACCTGGCGGGAGAACTTGGCGTGTCGCTCGACGAACTGAAGGGACGCCTGTAAGGGGCATCCACAAAAGGACACGCCCATGTTCGTCGTCTACTGGCTCGAACAACAAGGCTCGCCGACGGCAACCGCGCGCTTCGCACGGTTCGCCGACAGCGAGATGACACAGGCGCTCGCGTTCACCGAGACGCTGCGCAAGCAGCAGGCGGCCGGCGACGACGTCAGCTTCGTCACGCTCTGCAGCGAGAACCCGCGCTCCGTCGGCAAGGCGGGCGTGTCGGACGCACCCGCTGATTACGCCTGGAAAAAGCGCCGCCCCTGACTATCGCCCGCGCGGGCGGCGCTCCTGCGCCCGCTTTCACGGACAACTTGCAACACAATCGTGCCCGGATAATGCACAAACTCGAATCCCTGTAAAACATTCAGGATTCCGTAAATAAAAGTCAGCGTTTGTTGTCGAATGCGCGTTCTACGGTTCCGGACGGCGGCCGCGCGGGTCAGCGCGTTCTACGGTTCCGGACGGCGGCCGCGCGGGTCATCTCCCCGCCCGCGGCTCCCCCAACCACACGAGGAATGACGACATGACACACACGCGACCGAAGCGCCGCGCACTCAGGCTGCCGCGCGCGAGCCTTGCCATGCTGCTGGCGATCGGCGGCTGCACGTCGGTGCCCTGGCAGATGACGCCCGAAGACCGTTCGCTCGCGCATGCGCCGCAGGCGACGGCCGCGCCGCCTCACGCCGCGCCGCGCGCGACGGCCAGCGCCGACAAGTCGCCCGCTGCCGTCAAGGACAGCTACTACCGCGTGAAGCCCGGCGACACGCTCTATCGCATCGCCACCGATCACGGGCAGCGCAGCGAGGACATCGTCAAATGGAACAATTTGCCCGACGCCAATCACATCGAAACGGGTGGCGTGTTGCGGGTGACGCCGCCCGCCGATGCACCGGCGGCTAACAAGAGCGCCCCGCCCGCGCCCGTCACACGCGACGACGTCAACGCCAGAAGCAGCAAAAGCGACAAGAACGACAAGAACGTCAAGGCAAAGGCCGTCCAAGCCGACTCATCCCGCTTCGGCTGGCCCGCGAACGGCACGCTGAGCGCCGTGTATGGCCAAGGCAAATCGAAAGGCATAGTGATCGCGGCCAAGGCGGGCGCGCCCGTCAAAGCGGCCGCTGCCGGACGCATCGTGTTCGCGGGCGACGCCGGCAAGCCGTACGGAAAGCTGATCGTGATCAAGCACGACGACACGTTGGTGACGGCCTACGGGCACAACGGCAAACTGCTGGCGAAGGAAGGCGCGACCGTTACGCGCGGCGAAACGGTCGCTGAAATGGCGGAAACCGCTCACGGCGAAGGCTCATTGCAGTTCGAAGTGCGCAAGAACGGCAGGCCCGTCGACCCCGCGCCCTACCTGCCGCGCGTCGGTTCGTGACGCTCGCGCGCGCATCAAAAAGCCGCAAACGGCGCGCTGCCGTTTGCGGCTTCTTCGTTGCAGCGCGTGTTAGCGCAGCGCGTTCGCTTCCAGCAGCGGATCGAGGCGCCCCGCTGTCTCCAGTGCGTTCAGATCGTCGAATCCGCCCACATGCGTTTCACCGACAAAGATCTGCGGCACCGTGCGGCGACCCGTGCGTTCCATTAGCGCGAGCGCCGTCGGCCGATCGTTCTGTACGTTGATTTCCTTGTACGACAGACCTTTGTTCGCGAGCAGCGCCTTCGCGGCGAGACAGTACGGGCAGGTCGGCGTCGTGTAGATCGTAATAGCGGACATGGGTGTCTCCGTGTGGATGAGATGGGTGGCTTAGGGTGGCGTTAGAGCTTGCCCGACATTTGAGCGTGGCTCGCGAGCGGCAGCCCCCATGCCACCGCGACGACGACAACCTGATACACACGTTTCATGTTGAGCACCTCTGACAAAGTTGCCGTCGGCGACGGGTTAGCTCAACTGTAAATGCGCATCACGCCGGCGTGAATACCGGCGCGTCTCATGCAGATGCTCGATCGGCTCACCGGCTCGCTGCGCGAGCTCGGTCGCAGCGCGCGGGCAATCGCCGCGAGCCTTATGCGACAAGGGTGGAGAGGCGAAGCGCGGATGCGCGTCAGCGCGCGCGTGGCGCACTGCACGTTTTCTGGAATTCTCTATTTCGCGGCGGCGCCTGCCGCTTCGTCGTCGACGGCCTCTTCGGCCACTGCATCCTGCGCGGTCTGCAGATGTCCGCCCGATGCGCGCCAGCGGGCCGGCGTGATGCCGATCTGCTTCTTGAACACACGCTGAAACGCCGCTTCGGACTGGTAGCCGACCGTCTCGCCGATATCGCCGACAGGCGTCGACGATTCGAGCAGCATGCGCCCCGCGATCGTCATGCGGACTTCGGTGAGGACATCGGTGGCCGAGCGGCCGATCGCTTCCTGGAACTGCCGCACAAAGGTCGCGCGCGACATGTTGCACAGCGCCGCGAACTGGTCCAGCGTCCACGGCTTGCCGGGCGACTCGAACATCGCCGACACGGCCGCCTGCAGGCGCGGACGGCCCGCCAGCGCCAGCAGGCCGTGCGGCGGCTGGGCCGACTCGCTCGCAAAGCGCAGCGTCAATGCGAAGAGCGCCGCCGACAGATGGTTCACGAGCGTTTCGCTGCCAGGCGATTCGTCGACGGCTTCCTCGCGCATCAGCTCGATCAGGCGCGCGAGCCGCGAGCCCGCGACGCTGTCGGGCGAGTCCGGCTCGTCGACGTTGCCTGCCGGCTGCCCGTCGGGCCTTGCATGCGCGCCGCTGCGCACCACCAGCCGCGCGGGCAAATGATCGCGCAGCAGCCGGTCCGGCACGGCGCCCAGCAGAAAGCGGCCGCACAGGATATCGGCGGACTCGCCCGTGCCGCCGTTTTCCGACACCGTCAGCGTAATGTTGCGGCGCTGCGTGGCGGGAACCGGCTTCTCGCCGCTGCCGTCGTGAATGCGATGCGGGCTGCCCGTCGGAAACACGATGATGTCGCCCGCCTGCAAGCGCTGCGGCGGCCCGTTGCTGTCTTCGAGCACCGCGCGGCCCGACAGCAGCACGTGATACGGCACTTCGCGCACGCCCGCCGGGCCTTCTTCGATGGCCCACGGCGCGCCGAAATGACAGCGGACATCGACGCGCCCGCTCACGGGCATCAGCGACAGGAAACGGCTTAGCAGGTCCATTTGAGCCGAAAGAGCATGTTTTTGAATCGTTCGAGGATTAGCACGGCGCGCGGCCGACCGTACAGTGACACCGTGCAATGCAAACCGATTCTACTGGACGGCAGCGGCGCGCGCGGTGCAGGTGTCTGACTCCGCCCCCCTTCGTCCGAAAGGAAAAATCATGAAGACGCTTAATATCGATGTCGCCGTGATTGGCTCAGGCAGCGCCGGCCTGCCGGCATTTCGCGCGGCGAAGGCGGCGGGCGCGAGTGTCGTGCTGATCGAAGGCGGCGCATACGGAACCACCTGTGCGCGCGTCGGCTGTATGCCGTCGAAGCTGCTGATCGCCGCCGCCGAGGCCGCGCATGCCGCGCGCAACACCGCGCCGTTCGGCGTGCATGTCGACGGCGGCGTGCGGATCGATGGACGCGAAGTGATGGCGCGAGTCAAGCGCGAACGCGACCGCTTCGTCGGCTTCGTCGTCGAGTCGACGGAGAGCATTCCCGCCGAAGAGCGTCTGATCGGCTACGCGAAGTTCATCGACGACAACGTACTGGAAGTCGGTGACCACACGCGCGTGCACGCGAAGAGCATTGTCATCGCGACGGGCTCGTCGCCGTATGTCCCCGCGATGTACCAGGCGCTCGGCGAGCGCGCCGTCGTCAACGACGACGTCTTTGCATGGGACGACCTGCCGCGCAAGGTCGCCGTGGTCGGCGCGGGCGTGATCGGGCTGGAACTCGGCCAGGCGCTGGCGTGGCTGGGCGTCGACGTGACGATGCTCGGCGCGCGCGGCCGCGTCGGCCCGTTGAGCGACCCCGCGATCAAGGATTACGCACGCCGGGTGTTCAGCGACTCGTTCCGTTTCGAAGCGAACGCGCAAGTGGAAGCGGCGACGCGTGAAGGCGACAGCGTGCATCTGCGCTATCGCGACAGCGCGGGCAATCTGCGCGACGACACGTTCGACTACGTCGTTGTGACGGCGGGCCGCCGGCCGAACATGGACAAGCTCGCGCTGCACAACACGACGCTCGAGCTCGACGCGCGTGGCGTGCCCGTGTTCGATCCCGTGACGTTGCAAGCGGGCAATCACGCCGTGTTCATCGCGGGCGATGCGAACAACGTGCTGCCGCTGCTGCACGAAGCCGCCGACGAAGGCCGCATGGCGGGCCACAACGCCGCGCAGTATCGCAATGCGAGCCCCGCGTTGGCGCCGCTCGTGCGCCGCGCGCCGATCTCGCTGGTGTTCTCGGAGCCGGGCATCGCGATGGTGGGCGCGCGTCACGCGGATCTCGCAGCCGGCTCGTTCGTGACGGGCGAAGTGAGCTTCGAGGATCAGGGCCGCAGCCGCGTGATGCTGCGCAATCGCGGGCTGATGCACGTGTACGTCGACGCCGCGTCGCGCCGTTTCGTCGGGGCTGAGTGGATCGGGCCGGATGCCGAGCATATTGCGCATCTGCTCTCGTGGGCGTTGCAGATGAACCTCACCGTCGACGCGATGCTCGCGATGCCCTTCTATCATCCCGTAGTGGAAGAAGGGTTGCGGACGGCGTTGCGCAATGCCGCGGCGCAATTGACGGCCGCGTGAGGTTTGTCAGCCGTTGCGATGCTGGCGGGCTGCGGGTAGAAGACCGCCAGCGTTGCAGACGAAACGACATTCACGTTCCTTCGGCGTGGGGCGGCAAAATACTCCATATGCGCTTCTTCATTCAACCGGAAGCTAAAGCGAGCGCTCAAAAAAAAAACGCGGCCAAGGCCGCGTTCAAGCGTGTTGTCCGCTGCGTGCAGACAGGATGAAACAAATCAAGTGTAGAACATTGCGCGAAACGAAAAACCCCGCAAGCCGAAATTCACTATCGTCGTTCTCGCAATATTCCTTTAGCGAGGATGATCGAAAGAAATAATTGCGCTCATTGCGCGCATTTTTCGTTCGCAAAAAAACAATAAACCGCGGCGTGGCTGAATACAAACGATGCTTCGCAAAACAGTTTGTACGAGGTCGGAATAATCACAATGTGACGTGTTGTGAATTTCACTCACGCCGCTTATTGGCGTTTTTACATTTCCTGCTTGCGCCCTTAGGCTCTCGTTCAATCGAGAATTACCACACAAGCAGGAGAATAGAAGCATGAAGCGCACTGCCCTTTCAATGATTTCACTGGCCGCGCTGGGCACGGCCGCGAGTGCCGCACACGCTCAATCCAGTGTCACGCTGTACGGCACGATCGACACGAGCATCACGTACGTCAACAAGGCTGCCGGCGATAATCATCTGTGGTCGCTCGGCAATACCAGCGCAGGCAATCTGTCAGGCACGCGTTGGGGCCTCAAAGGAAGCGAAGATCTTGGCGGCGGATTGAAAGCGATCTTTCAGCTCGAAAGCGGCTTCGATCCGAGCAACGGCAAGTTGGGCCAAGGCAGCCGGCTGTTCGGCCGTCAGGCATTCGTCGGCCTCGCGCAGGACCAATACGGCTCCATCACGCTTGGGCGTCAGTACGATCCCCTCGTCGATCTCGTGCAAGGCATCACCGCCGACAACTACTTCGGCAGCGCATTCGCGACGGCAGGCGACGTCGACAACTACGACAACAGCTTCCGCGTGAACAATGCGGTCAAGTACACATCGCCTGTGTTCTCGGGCCTGCAGTTCGAAGCAATGTACTCGCTCGGCGGCGTGGCGGGCAGCACAGGCGCCGAGCAGTCGTATTCGGCTGCCGTTGCGTATAACAACGGTCCCATCGGTCTCGCGGCGGGCTACTACTACGCGACGAACAGCCCCGCATCGGATGGCCTTCGCACGACGTGGAACAGCACGTCGGACGGCACGTTCGACGGCCCTGTCAATCTCGGCTATCAGACGGCACACTCGATCGGCATCGCGCGCGTCGCGGGCCAATACACGGCGGGCCCGTTCACGTTCGGCCTCGGTTACAGCAACGCGCAGTATCGCCGCGACGACAGCTCCGTGTTCGGCTCGAACGAACGCTATAACACGGGCCAGGGCTTCCTGAACTTTCAGGCGACGACGGCCGTGCTGCTCGGCGTCGGCTATAGCTATACGCACTCGAACGGCGACACGTCGGCGACCTATCATCAGGTCTCGCTCGGCGCAGACTACTCGCTGTCCAAGCGCACCGACCTGTACATGACGGCCGCATGGCAGCACGCAAGCGGCCAGACCCGTGATGCGACCACGAACACGATCACCGACGCGCAGGCTTCCATCGGTTCGTATGGCTACGCGGGCACGAGCCATCAGGAAATGGTCAATCTGGGCATCCGTCACAAGTTCTGACACGAAGCGGCGGCGAGCGGCGCGAAGCGCCGTTTTCTGCAACGATCGACAACCGATAATGGCTCGGTCAATCTGTCGATAATGGCTCTTACTTCGAGCCATTATCGGCCGTAGTCTCCGTGAATGCGGGCCGTATGGCCCGGCACATACGGAGATCGACGGGTGAATACGACAGTCTTTCTGGCGGGCGCGGCGGGTGCAGTCGGCAGCGCGCTCGTGCCGCTGCTGGTCGAAGCGGGCTATACCGTCCATGGCAGCACGCGCCGTCCGGAGCGCGCGGCGTCAATCGAGCGCGCGGGTGCGACGCCCGTGATCGTCGACGTTTTCGACGCGCGCGCACTCAACGACACACTGCAACGGATCGCCCCCGCAAGCGTGATCCATCAGCTGACCGACCTGCCGCCCGCGCTCGATCCCGCCAGGATGCCGCAAGCGATTATCGGCAACGCGCGAATCCGCGACGAAGGCACGCGCAATCTGCTCGCAGCGGCGTTGGCGGCGGGCAGCACGCGCTTCATCGCGCAAAGCATCGCGTGGGCGTACCGCGAAGGGCGGCAGCCTTACGACGAAACCGATCCGCTCGACACGGACGCCGAGGGCAATCGCCTCGTCACGGTACGCGGCGTCGCGTCGCTCGAAACGCAGGTGTTGAACGCACCGCTGATCGGCACGGTGCTGCGCTATGGGCAACTGTATGGTCCGGGCACGGGCACGGATGCGCCCGGCGGCGCGAGTCCGTTACATGTCGCGGCGGCTGCGCACGCCGCGCTGCTCGCGTTGCATCGTTCGCAAGGCGGGGCGTTCAACATCGCCGAAGACAACGCCGTCGTGTCGACTGCCAAAGCGAAGCGCGAGCTCGGCTGGTCGCCGCACTGGCGGCATGCAGCAAGTTCATCCGTGGGAGTCACGCGATGAACGCCGCTCGAACGATGGTGGGCGCGAACATCATGCATGCGCAGCACGTACCGCACGTACCGCACGCGCAATACGCGCAACTCGCCCGGCGCGCGCGTACCTTCGCGACGCTCGCGCTCGTCGCGCTTGCGCCGCTTGCTGCGCTACCGACGCGCACCGCGATCCCGTGGCTCGATGCCCTATGCAGCACGCCGCTCTTCAGCAGCGCGCCATCGTCTAGCGATGCCGCCGCACGCCCGACATCGACCTCGCGCACGCTATCGTGCGAGCCGCTGCCCAACGTGCCCGGCAAGTCCGTGACGACGGTGCTGGTCGACTTTCCGCCACATGCCTTCACAGGCGCGCATCGGCATCCGGGCTCGGTGACGGCCTTCGTCATCTCGGGCGCGCTGCGTTCGCAACTCGACAGCGGCCCCGTTGTCGACTACCGCAGCGGGAAGACGTGGTTCGAGCCGCCCGGCACGCTGCACGACTTCGTCGAAAATACCGACGCCACGCAGCCCGCGAAGCTGCTCGCCGTCTTCGTCACGGATGCGAATTGCGGGCCGCTCGTGCTGCCGCCCTGAACGACGCGCGCGGTCACGTCCTGTACAGCATCTTCTGCAGCACGCGGGCGAGCGCACGTGCGCCCGCGTCGATCTCGTCGACGCCGACGCACGCAAAGCCCAGCACCAGACCCGCAGGCGCCGCGCGCCCGACGGCATACGCCGATAGCGGCCGCGTCTCGACGCCCGCTTCGGCCGCGAGCCGCGCGGCGAGCGCATCGTCGGTGCCGGCGGGCAGAAATGCGGGCGCATCCAGTCCGGCGACGATGGGCGGCAACGCGAGCAACCCCGTCCAGTGCCGCCGCGCCGCTTCAGCGAGCGCTTGCGCGCGCTCGCCGTACAACTCCCGCATGCGCCGCACGTGACGGCCCGCATGCCCTTCCGCGATGAACGCGTGCAACGTCGCCTGCTGATCGAGCGGCGCGTGCCGGCTCGTCAACGAAAGGGCCGCGACGAACGGCTCGACGAGCCGCTCCGGCAGCACGGCATACGCAATGCGCAACGCCGGAAACAGCAGCTTGCTGAACGTGCCGCAGTAGATCACATGGCCCGCTTCGTCGAGACTCTTGAGCGCGGCGAGGGGACGCCCCTCGAAGCGGTACTCGCTGTCGTAATCGTCCTCGATGACGAGCGCGCCGCTTGCGTGCGCCCAGTCGAGCAATGCGAGCCGCCGTTCCAGCGACAGCGCGGGACCGAGGGGCGCCTGCCGCCCCGCTGTCACGTACGCGAGACGCGCATGCGGCGCGAGCCGCCGGCCAGCCGCCACGTCGATCCCATTCGTGTCGACGGGGACGGCGGCGATGCGCGCGCCCGCCGCCGCCAGCACGCGCTGCGCGCCCTGGTAGCCGGGATCTTCCATCCAGGCGGCGTCGCCGGGATCGAGCCACAAGCGTGCGGACAGATCGAGCACCTGCTGCACGCTGCCGACGACGGCGACATGATCTGCCGTGCACGCAATGCCACGCGTCACGCGCACATGCTCCGCGATCGCCTCACGCAACGGACGGTAGCCCTGCGCCTCGCCGTCCGTGAGGATCGAGCGATTGGACAGGCGCGAGCGGCGCGCGGCGACGCGCGCCCACAGCGCGAACGGAAACGCGGCCAGGTCAGGGTGGCTCGGACGAAACGCGCGCGCCGGAAACGAGCGGCCTTCGAGCGCGAACGCGCTGCGGGCGAGCAGCCGGCCGCGCTCGGACAGGCCGATGCCCGCCCCGTGTGCGTCGCCCGAGTCGATGCGCGACCGCGCACGCTTGCGCGCCAGGCGCGCCGCGTCGGGTGCGGCAGGCGATTCGAAGCGCCCGTCCGGCAATTCGCTCGCAACGAAGCTGCCTCGCCCGACTGCTCCCGTCAGATAGCCTTCCGCCGCGAGTTGCGCGAACACGCCGAGCACGGTCCCACGCGACACGCCGTGGCGCGCGGCCAGATCGCGCGTTGCCGGCAACCGGGCACCCGGCCCGAGCCGCCCAGCGAGAATCGCCGCGCGCAGTTCGCCATAGAGCCAGCGCTGCAAAGGCATGCCCTCGGGCCGCGCGTTGAGCGCGAGGTCGATTTCAGTGGCGCGGCGCATGTCGGTTTTCTCCTAAATGGCTTATCGACTGACCGACCATTGCTTCATTCGACCAGGCCAATTTCCGCATTATGCCGGCTCTGCTCTGTCATGCGGCCCGAAGGGGTGACGCCCGTCGCTTGCTACACTGGCACGAACGCGCGGCGCGCGTCGGGGCACTTTTTGGTCCGGGCCTGGGTTTTGCTTGAGCTTGCCTGACTGAGCTTGCTTGACACCGTTGCCGGCCTGCACCGAGCGCCTGAGCATGCGGCCTGCAAAGCCGTCGTGCTCTTGCGGACAAACTTGCCATGCGCTGCGCCAGCGCATCCTTTCGACGAACTCATGAAACTTCCGCTCCCTCCGCAACGGCACGCCGCCAACCGCGTTTATCCTCCCGGAACGCCCGGTCTGCACGGTCTCACGTCGGTGATCACGTTCGTCGTGGTCGTCTGCGGGCTGTACTTCGCACGGGAAGTGCTGATTCCCATCACGCTCGCCGTGCTGCTGAGCTTTCTGCTCGCGCCGCTCGTCGGCCTGCTGCGGCGCCTTCATTTCGGCCAGTTGCCGTCGATCTTCGTCGCCGTGCTCACGGCCCCAATGGCGGCAGCATGCGCCGGAATGCCTGCGGAATCACCACATAACGCATCATCTGGCCATGCGTGAGGCCCAGTGACAAGCTGGCTTGACGCTGG
>NZ_JACFYJ010000061.1:0-52101 GCF_037126505.1 Paraburkholderia bengalensis | reverse complement strand
CGCGGGTGCAGCGGGTTCGGCAGCAGCGGGCGCGGGCGTCATGTCGGGTGCGGGCGCAACGGGTGCCGCGGACGGTGCTGGCTCGGTGGGAGTCTGTCCCGTCTGTGCGGATGCGCCGGTTGCGCCAAGACAGGCGCCAAGGAGAACGGCATAGAGCAGATGTTTCGGCGACATGGCGACTCCATCGGCTGGACGGGATTCTGCGACCATACCGAACGCAAGCCAGGGTGACAACCGCTATCCCGCGCTAATTTCGGACACGTTGCGCAGGGGTTTGGCGGGAGCGTGGCCATCCTTCATGGTGCGATGGCGGTTCCGCGCCGCGCCTGGGTCGAGATGGCGCCAGCCTCTGCCGGGCGGGCCGGATAGCGGCGAAGGGTACAATTTACGGCTTTTCCGCACGGGTTCGACCTGCATTCGAACTGGGCGGCGCGTACCCGGATGAATGTGATTGCAGTGGAGTGAGACATTTTGAGCAACGGACAGCATGACGACGGCCTCAAGCGCGGCCTGAAGAACCGGCATATCCAGCTGATCGCGCTGGGCGGCGCCATCGGCACGGGCCTCTTTCTCGGATCGGCGGGCGTGCTGAAATCGGCAGGGCCGTCGATGATTCTCGGCTACGCGATCGGCGGCTTCATCGCGTTTCTGATCATGCGCCAGCTCGGCGAGATGGTGGCGCAGGAGCCTGTCGCCGGATCATTTAGCCATTTCGCATACAAGTACTGGGGCGATTTCCCTGGCTTCCTGTCAGGCTGGAATTACTGGGTGCTGTATGTGCTCGTCAGCATGGCCGAACTCACGGCCGTCGGCACGTATGTGCATTTCTGGTGGCCGACGGTGCCGGCATGGGTGTCGGCGCTCGTCTGCTTCGTCGCGATCAACGCGATCAACCTGGCCAACGTGAAGGCGTACGGCGAGACGGAGTTCTGGTTTGCGATCATCAAGGTCGTGGCCGTGATCGGCATGATCGTGTTCGGCGGCTTTCTGCTGGTGAGCGGCCAGGGCGGCCCGCAGGCATCGGTCGCCAACCTGTGGCGCGACGGCGGCTTCTTCCCGCACGGCTTCAGCGGCCTGTTCATGATGCTGGCCGTCATCATGTTCTCGTTCGGCGGGCTGGAATTGATCGGCATCACGGCCGCCGAAGCCGACAATCCGCAGAAGAGCATTCCGAAGGCCGTCAATCAGGTGATCTACCGGATTCTGATTTTCTACATCTGCTCGCTGGTCGTGCTGCTGTCGCTGTATCCGTGGAATCAGGTGGCGGCAGGCGGCAGTCCGTTCGTGATGATCTTTTCCCAGATCGGCGCGGGGTTGACGGCGAATGTTCTTAACGTCGTCGTGTTGACGGCTGCGCTGTCTGTCTACAACAGCGGCGTGTATGCGAATAGCCGCATGCTGTACGGCCTCGCGGAGCAGGGCAACGCGCCGCGTGCGCTGTTGAAGGTGGATCGGCGCGGCGTGCCGTATATGGCAATCGGCCTGTCGGCCATCGCGACGTTTGCTTGCGTGATCATCAATTATCTGATTCCGGCGAAAGCGCTCGACGTGCTGATGGCGCTAGTCGTCGCGGCATTGGTGTTGAACTGGTCGCTGATCAGCTTGACGCATCTGAAGTCGCGTCGCGCGATGGTGGCGCAGGGTGAGAAGCTCGTATTCAGGTCGCTGTGGTTCCCGGCCAGCAATTGGATCTGTCTTGCCTTCATGGCAATGATTCTTGTCATTCTTGCGATGACACCAGGATTGAACGTGTCGGTGCTGCTGGTGCCCGCGTGGCTGCTCGCGATGTGGCTCGGCTATGTCGTGAAGCGTCGGCGCGCGGCTGCGCATCGGCTGGCGGGTGCGGCGGCTGGGCGGTAAGCGTTTTCCTGGGCTGTCTTGTACGGATGGGGAAGCGCTGAGAGGCGCCGAGGTTTCGGGCACTTGATGACGAAGCTGACTGCAAAGCCGGATTGGCCGCGAGGTCGTCCGGCTTTTTACTTTCGTGGCGCCGTGCCTCGGAGTGCAGGTGTCGGAAAGCAAAAACCCGCGGCATCGGCTAAACGATGAACGCGGGTTGTCTGATCTGATCGACGCTGTATTCTGGTGCCCAGGGCCGGACTCGAACCGGCACGCCTTGCGGCGGGGGATTTTGAGTCCCCTGCGTCTACCTGTTTCACCACCTGGGCTAATGCTGGCGCGGTTTCGAGAATGAACCCGCGCGAGGCGAAGAGGCAGATTATGGCCGAAAACCCGCCGACGAGCAAGCCAGAGCCCAAGCCGCACCCGCTAGACCGTGCGCGAAAACCGCTGCAGCGGCGCCTGGCCGAGATAGCGGTCGAACACCATCGCGATATTGCGCACGAGCATGCGCCCGGCAAGCTGCACATCGAGCCGCCTTTCACCGATCTTCACGAGCCCGTCGTTCTCGAAGCTGCGCAGTCGCTCCAGTTCCGGCGCGAACGCTTGATGAAAGCGGATGCCGTATGCCGCCTCGAACTCGTCGAAGCGCAATTCCAGATTGCACATCAGTTCCGTGATGATGTCGCGCCGCAGGCGGTCGTCGGCCGAGAGACGCACGCCGCGCGTGATCGCCAGCTCGCCTTGATCGATGGCGGCCGCGTAGCCCGCCAGGTCTTTCGCGTTCTGCGCGTAGACGTCGCCGACCTTGCCGATCGACGACGCGCCGAAGCCGATCAGATCGCATTCGGCACGCGTGCTGTAACCCTGGAAATTGCGATGCAGCGTGCGTTGCGCCTGGGCGCGCGCGAGTTCGTCCGTGGGCAGCGCGAAATGATCCATGCCGATATACACATAGCCCGCGCCCGTCAGCCGCTCGACGACGACGCGCAAGATCGCCAGCCGCTCGGCGGGGGAGGGCAGCGCGGAAGCATCCATCTGGCGCTGCATCTTGAAGAGCTGCGGCATATGCGCATAGCCGAACACGGACAGCCTGTCGGGCGCGAGTTCGAGCATCGCGTCGAGCGTTTTGCTGAAGCTCTTCACCGTCTGGTACGGCAGGCCGTAGATCAGATCGACGCCGATCGAATGAAAGCCTGTCGCGCGTGCGGCGCGCATGACACTCGCGGTCATTTCGAGCGGCTGGATACGGTTGATCGCGCGTTGCACGATGGGATCGAAGTCCTGCACGCCGAGGCTCAGCCGGTTGAAGCCGAGATTGCGCAAATGCACGATGGTTTTCGGCGGCGCCTCACGCGGATCGACCTCGATCGAATACTCGCCTTCAGCGTCGTTGCGCAGCTGGAAGTGTTCGCGCGTGACGGCCATCAGCTCCGTCATTTCGTCGTGCGACAAAAAGGTCGGCGTGCCGCCGCCCCAATGCAGTTGCGACACGGGCCGCGCGGCGTCGAACAACTGCGCCTGCAGCGCGATCTCGCGCTTGAGCCGCGCGAGATACGCCGCCGAACGCGCACGATTCTTCGTCACGACCTTGTTGCAGCCGCAGTAGAAGCAGACGGTGTCGCAAAACGGAATGTGGAAGTACAGCGAGAGGTCCGTGTCCGATGCGCCCGCGTCGGCGGCGGCGCGGCGGTAGTCGCCGGGTGCGAAGTCGTCGCGGAATTGCAAAGCGGTCGGGTAGGACGTATAGCGCGGGCCGTTCGCGCTGTATCGGGCGAGGAGATCGGGGCGGAACAGCGAATCGGCGGAAGGCAGGGAGGGCGCGGTAGTCATCGGCAATGTCCAGACGCCCGCCCGGTGATGCGCATGCCGTCAATGCGGCGCGCTGACGCTCGGGTGGACAGGGCAGGCGCCGTGCGAGCGTGGGTTCAGTCCGATCGAGTCTACGGGAGTGCGCGCGCGAGGTATTGCGTAAAAGAGCCGCACGCGTCAAATGGCACAATATCGTTTGATCGACGTCAATTTTTCGCATGATTGCGTGCCGTCTCGCGTATCCGCGTTACAGGAAGCTGCAGTGTCTGTTCTTTTGTCTCAAGCGCCATCCGCGTCGGCGGAACACGCGTGCCGCCCCCGTTGCGGCGCGTGCTGCATCGCGCCGTCCATCTCTAGCCCGATTCCCGGCATGCCGGACGGCAAGCCGGCAGGCGTGCGCTGCGCGCAACTCGGCGACGATCTGCGTTGCGCGATTTTCGGCCAGCCGGAACGTCCGGCCTGCTGTTCGGGTCTACAGCCGCAGGCCGATATGTGCGGCAACTCGCGAGAACAAGCGCTTGTCTGGCTCTCGCGTCTCGAAGCCGATACTCGGCCATGACAGTCCGGGTCGATTCCGGACTTGATCGCGGCGTGCCGCTTCCCGGACATCGAGATATTGGCTGGTTACGCGCTCAACATGAGCAACACGGGCACCACCGCGCGGTGCCCGCCGTAGCACAAGGAGAATCTGCATGACCCAACCCGCTGCGCCCGCACGGCGCCGCTTTCTGGTTTCCGCGCTGTCGGCGTGCGCCGCCGCGGGGATCGCCGCGCCGCTCGCTGCATGCGCGACATCGACGTTCCCGTTTGTTCCGGACCACTACACGTTTTCACAAAAGCAGGTTCAGGACGCTGTCCAGCGCAAGTTCCCGTATCAGCGCACGGTGTCGCAGGTGTTCGAGGTCGCGTTGGCGAATCCTGTCGTCGGCCTGTTGGCCGATACGAACCGCGTGTCGGTGCGGCTCGATGCGCGGCTCGCGAGCCCGTTCCTGCAACAGCCGGTGAACGGCGTGATCACGCTGTCGAGCCAGCTCGAATACGATCCGCAAAGCCGTTCCGTCGTGCTGCGCTCGCCGAACGTCGACAACGTCGCCGTCGACGGCAACGCGCAAGCCTATTCACAACAGATCAACGCGGCCGCCGCGCTGATCGCGACACAGCTGCTCGCCAACTATCCCGTCTATACATTCAAGCCCGATCAGCTGCAATTTGCCGGAGTGAACTACGAACCCGGTACAATCACGGTCCTTACAAACGGCATACGCGTGCAGATCGTCGAAAAGTGACGTGCGCGTGGCCGGGCGGGCCGCGCCTTTGTGTGACGTGGCCGCGCATCGCCTACCAACTCGAAGCGAAAAGGGCCACCGATGGACTGGATACTCACGTTGAAGGCGCTGATTCTCGGCGTCGTGGAAGGCTTGACCGAGTTTTTGCCGGTATCGAGCACGGGGCACCTGATCGTCGCCGGCAGTCTGCTCAATTTCGATGTGCCGCAGGAAAAGACGTTCGACGTCGTGATCCAGCTCGGCGCCATTCTTGCCGTGTGCTGGGAGTTTCGGCAGCGCATCGGCAACGTGGTGGCGGGCCTCGCGACGCGCCCCGAAGCGCGCCGCTTCACGCTCAATGTGATCATCGCGACCATCCCGGCGATCGTGCTGGGCTTGCTGTTCGAAAAGGCGATCAAGGCGGTGCTGTTTTCGCCCGTGCCCGTCGCGTTTGCGCTCGTGGTGGGTGGCGTGCTGATCCTGTGGGTCGAGGCTCGGCAGCGCAGCCGGCCGAACGTGCGCGCGCGCGTGCATTCCATCGACGACCTGAGTCCGCTCGACGCGCTCAAAGTCGGGCTCGCGCAATGCTTCGCGCTGATTCCGGGCATGTCGCGCTCGGGCTCGACGATCATCGGCGGCATGCTGTTCGGGCTCGACCGGCGCGTCGCGACGGAGTTTTCGTTCTTTCTCGCGATCCCGATCATCTTCGGCGCGACGGTCTACGAGCTGCACAAGGACTGGCAAGCGTTGTCGTCGGATGCGCTCGGACTATTCTCGATCGGTTTCCTGGCGGCGTTCGTCAGCGCGTTCGCGTGTGTGCGCTGGCTGCTGCGCTATATCGCCGCGCACGATTTCAGCGCGTTTGCGTGGTACCGGATCGGCTTCGGCTTGCTGATCCTGCTGATCGGCTATAGCGGCGGGCTGAGCTGGGCGGACTGACCCTGCTCGGGCAGAACGTGCGAACCGCGCGACGTTCCAGACGCCAGACATGACAACGGCCTGCGATTCTTCAATCGCAGGCCGTTTCTGTTTTTGCAGCCGCAGACCTGATCAGTCGCTCGGACGGCGCTTAAAGATCAGATCCCAGACGCCATGCCCGAGGCGCAGGCCGCGCTTCTCGAACTTCGTCACGGGACGATAGTCGGGACGCGGCGCGTAGCCTTCGGCCGTGTTCTGGAGCGCGGGCTCCGCGCCGAGCACCTCCAGCATCTGTTCAGCGTAGTTTTGCCAGTCGGTCGCGCAATGGATGTACGCGCCCGGCTTCAGGCGCGACACGAGCAGCGCGACGAACTTCGGCTGAATCAGGCGGCGCTTGTGATGGCGCGCCTTGTGCCACGGATCGGGGAAGAAAATGTGCACGCCGTCGAGGCTCTGCGGCGCGATCATGTTCTCGAGCACTTCGACGGCGTCGTGCTGGATGATGCGGATGTTCGACAGATTCTGCTCGCCCATCAGCTTGAGCAGCGCGCCGACGCCCGGCTCGTGCACTTCGACGCCGAGAAAGTCGTCATCGGGACGATGCGAGGCGATCTCGGCCGTCGTCGCGCCCATGCCGAAGCCGATTTCGAGGATGCGCGGCGCGCGGCGTCCAAAGAGCGCGTCCCAGTCCGGCTGCGCCGGCGCATATGGCACGACGAAGCGCGGACCGAGTTCGTCCATGGCGCGGCGCTGGCCGGTCGACACGCGGCCCGCACGCGTCACGAAGCTGCGGATGCGGCGCAGATGCAGCGCTTCGTCCGGTGCATCGGCGCCGGTGGCCTGGGCGGATGCGGACGGCTCGTCGCTGGACAATTGGGAAGGATCGCGCGGCAGGCCGGCTTCGTTCGGATCGTGAATCATCGTGGATGAAGGCAAGAGTGACGGCGAAGCGCGTGAGAGGGCGCTTTGGGTTGCTCGCTGGACGCGCCGCACAGCAGGGGCGCGCTATGCGCTTCAGCGGGCACGCTACAAAAAAGCCGCCTGAACAGGCGGCTCTCACGTTGGATTCTCCGCCTCGTTTCTCCGCGCGCGCACCGGCTGGGTACGGCAGAGAAAGCGGCTGAAAGTGGAGCGGGCGATGGGAATCGAACCCACGTCTCTAGCTTGGGAAGCTAGGGTAATAGCCATTATACGACGCCCGCAGAGCGCGCCATTTTACGCGGTTTCGGCCGATTTGGGCAAATCGGCGGGGCGCCGTCCGGGCCGCGACGCCGCTTTCCGCGCCCGGCGCCCGACGCATGAGACCGGTCAGATGCCGAACAGCGTCAGCGACACGGCCGCCCGCGTCACCACCATCAGCAGCACCTGGACGATCACGAACAGCAGGATCGGCGACAGGTCGATGCCCCCGAGGCGCGGCATGATCTTGCGCAGCGGGTCGAGAAACGGCGCCGTCAGCTGATACAGGATCGGCATGGCCGGCGAGCGCGGATTGAGCCACGACAGCAGCGCCATCAGGATCGTCAGCCAGATCAGCAGATTCAGCGCCCATTTGATGACCGTCAGCAGTGCGACGATCAGAAGCGACGGCATCAGCCCGAGCGGATCGACGCCGACGATGGCAACCATCAGCACCACGTAGACGATCGACGTGATCAGCGCGGCGACGAGGCTCGCCCAGTCGATGCCGCGCACGCCCGGAATGATCTTGCGCAGCGGCAGCACGAGCCAGTTGGTCACCTGCAGCACCGCGCTCGACACCGGGTTGTACGGCTGCATGCGCACGAACTGCAGCCACGCACGCAGCAGGAGCGCGGCGCCGAACAGCGTGAAGACAGTATTAAGCAGAAAACGGGCGATATCGCCGAACATCGTGGGTCCTTTCCTTCAGAAAGCGTCTCGCGAGGCGGGACGCGTGGCGCCGGCAGGCCGGCGGACGGCTGAACACTTCGGGCGCGCGCCGGGCACCGGGCGCGCCGTCTGAACGCTTGCGCGCACCGCTCGCGGCAGTTTCGCGCGAACGGCTGCGTCAGGCGGCATCGTCAGACCGTGACCTTGACTTCGCTGATCAGGATCTTGCCGTTGCCGCCGTCCGTGTAGTTGGGAATGTCGGCGAGCAATGTGTCGCCGGCGGGTTTGAACACCTCGTAAAACGCCTCGACCGTATCGAACAGGAAGTGCCCCGCTGCGACGAACGGCGGCGGCGAGCCCGGCGGCCCGGCGTTGATGCCGACGTCGACGGACCAGCCCTTGAGCGCCGCGCCGAACAGCTTCGCGGCGAGCGGCATGTGCGTGCCGCAATAATAGTCGACGTCGAAACGTCCGCCTTCTCGATACGGGTAGAGGATGCTGACCTTGATCATTGTGCGTTCTCGTCGGTTGGTCACGACGCGGCAGGCGGCCGTTGCTCGCCTGCCGCGTCGTTGCCCGCGTGTTGGTGCCGGCGCCGCTGACGGAGTCCGCTGCACCGCTTGCGCCCCGAAGCGCGGCGGTCGCGAGGGTCCGTTCATGCCGGACGTCACATTATCACGGCTTACTCGGCGCTTGCACCTTTCGCCGCGCCTGTGAGCGCACGTTCGAGCGATTGTTCGACAGCTGTGGCGATCGTGTCGATCGGGGCGGGCGGAGTCGGCGGTTGCCGCGCGAGCGCGACGGCGCGCCGCGACATCAGCCCCCAACAGCCCGGCATGATGCTCGCCGAGCGCTTCCATCAACGACAGTTGCTTTTCCACCACGCCGGGGTCGCCGCGTAAAACCGGTTCCGCGAGCGCGTTCGCCAGACCGGGTTGCGCGCGCTTCGAGCGTGTCGGCCATCACTGGCAGCGGGCCGCGCAACGCGTCCGTTCTCAGCCAGATTGCATAAACCAAAGCTCGCTGTGTAATGCGCGGCCGCCCGATACAGCAGCCGGGCGCCTGAGGACTCGGCAGCGGATGCAATCGAGCGCGGGCAAGCGCAACCAGCGCTTCCTTGAGCGCATCTTCGGCCTCGATCGTGAGAGTGCATCCGGCGATGCGGTCGACGTCTGTGAGATCGCCGCTGAACAGGTACAGTGGACGAAAACCGCCGATCGACCGAGCCGGCGCCAGCAGTTCGACGGGCGACGCACGGCTGCAATGCACGACGGCCCAAGCGCCTTTCCCGGGCGCCGCCTGGCGGGAAGCGGCGAGTGTGTTCGCTGTCGTACCGATGCTGTCATCCAGGACGGTTAAAAAGAGCATGTCCGCCGACTCGACGACCCCCTGAGGGTCGCCAAACGCGGCGCAGGATTCGATCTGACTGGCGAGACTGCGCGCCTATGGCGGCGAGCGGCTCGCGATTGCCGTGACGGGATACCCGGCGCGTGCGAAGCCGGGCGCGAGGCAGCGTGCAATCCGGCCGGGCCGACAAGCCGAGGCGCGGCAGGGTGGGCTGGGACATGGTTTCTGCTCCCGACGGGACTGAAAAGAGAAGCGCGGCGTGTCGCGCTTCAACCGATCGACACGCAATCTGGCGGCTTTCGCAGGTGGTTTGGGCGCACACAAGCGTCCATTTCGCGGTCAACTGACGCTGTCATGACGGCTGCGGGCGCGCGGCAGCGTGAGTTCCAGCGCCAGGCGCGAAACCTGCTAGGGCATTTTCCGTAGGAGTGGATCGGCAGTCACCGTCGTTTTCAATGTCTCGCAGTCAGATTCGGGAGGTGGTCATATGAGCATCTTTGCTTACCGAAAGCACTTGCGTTTTCTCACGCATACCCAACGCCGCCGCTGGTGGGACCAGAGGAAGCGGCTCACGCCTCGTGTGAAGATCAGTGGCGCCTATGTGCCGCCCAATGTTTCTCGCGAGTTCACGTATGTGAAAGTTGGTTGACGCTCATACGTGTCGCATCGCGCAAAACGCCCGGCTCGCTGCCGGGCGTTTGGCTTTTCCGGGCCTGACTGACCGTCTCGAGGAGGCGCGGCCAGCCGCCGATGCGCGCGCGCAACGGACGCCGCCGAATTTGTAAATAAAGATTACCGGAGCGCGCGGCGCGCGTGTCGCGCAACCGGTCAGGATGCCCGATCAGCATGCGATTGGCGGCTAATCCCTTGATTTTCGACGCCGTCGATGTCATCTGAGGTGCGTAGCGAAGCCCCTGGCTGACCCACCGCTTTCCGGCAATTGCAATTTGCAACAAATGCAGACAACGGCATGCAGGCTTTTTCGATACATTGATCTCACAGCATGTCGTCATGCGACGCGGTCGGATGGGCCGAGCCGCCAGGAGAAATACAAGTGAAGAAGATCGTTCCGTTTATCGCCGTCGCTGCACTCGGGGTGGGTTTGAGCAGTGCAGCGCAGGCTCACGTGTCAGTGGGTATCGGCATCGGCGTGCCTGTCGCACCGGCGTATCCCGTCTATGCAGCGCCGCCTCCCGTGTACTATGCGCCGCCTCCGCCGCCCGTCGTTTATGCGCCTGCGCCGCCTGTCGTGGTGGCGCCGCCCGTCGTGGTCGGCGGGTACTACGGCTATCACCGGCCGTACTACCATCACGGCTACTACGGCCGTCCCTACTACCGTTATTGATGGCCTGGCGGCCGCGTAGCGACACAACGGGAAGGTCACTGCGCAGGTCGCAAACAACAACGGCGCAACGCCGGCTCATGCCGCGTTGCGCCGTTTGCATTATTGCCGTCCGAAATCGCTCGCTTAGCTGGCCGTCTGGACGATCAGGTCGCGGTACCCGTTGACGATCACGCTGTACGAAAACCAGGCGAACAGCAGTGCCGACAACACATGACAAACGCGCAAAAGTCCCGTGCCGGCGCGCTTGCGTCCGTGGCTCGCGAGTCCGCAAATCAGCAGCGTCCAGCACAGTCCGCCGAGAAAAAAGCCGCCTAGAAACACGGGCGCCGTTGTCACCGTCGTCGCGCCTGCTTTGGCGATCAGGGCGCCGCCCACGGCGGCGAACCACAGAATGGCGCTAGGCGACGAGATCGCGAGCAGCACGCCACGCGCAAAGCCGCGCCTGGGATCGAGATGCGGCGTCGACGCGTCGGCTTCGCCTTCGACGGGCGGCGCCGACGCGGGGAAGAGCGCTTCGCGCGCCATCTTCCATGTGAGAAAAAGCAGAATGGCGGCGCCGCCGATCCACACGACCCACCGCACCGACTCGAATTGCAGCAGCGCCGCCATGCCCGCGAGCGCGAGCGCCGCGTAGATCAGATCGCCGAAACACGAACCGAGCCCCAGCCAGAAGCCAGGCCGAAAACCGTGCGACAGCGTCAGCGAAATGATCGCCACGTTGACGAGGCCGATATCGAGGCACAACGACAGCGACAGAAAAAAACCATCCGATAACATCGACAAGCTATGCATCCGGCGAACCGCTTTCAGGGTTTGTTGTTGTTCGAAAAACGGGCGCGGCTTACAGGCCGAGTTCGTTCCACAGGCTGTCGATGCGGGCCCTGACGGCCTCGTCCATCACGATCGGCCGGCCCCATTCGCGGTCGGTTTCGCCGGGCCATTTGTTGGTCGCATCGAGGCCCATCTTGGAACCCAGACCCGCGACCGGCGACGCGAAATCCAGATAGTCGATCGGCGTGCGATCGACGAGCACCGTGTCGCGCGAAGGATCGATGCGCGTTGTGATCGCCCAGATCACCTCCTTCCAGTCGCGGATGTTCACGTCCTCGTCGACGACCACGATGAACTTCGTGTACATGAACTGCCGCAGAAAGCTCCACACGCCGAACATCACGCGCTTGGCGTGGCCCGGGTAGGCCTTCTTCATCTGCACGATCGCCATCCGGTAGCTGCAGCCTTCGGGCGGCAGATAGAAGTCGGTGATCTCCGTGAACTGCTTCTGCAGAAGCGGCACGAACACTTCGTTCAGCGCGACGCCGAGCACGGCGGGCTCGTCGGGCGGTTTGCCCGTGTAGGTGGAGTGATAGATCGCGTCGCGCCGCATCGTGATGCGCTCGATCGTGAAGACGGGAAACCACTCCTGCTCGTTGTAGTAGCCGGTGTGATCGCCGTACGGGCCTTCCAGAGCGTGTTCATAAGCGGCGCTCGCGCCCTTCGACGGACGCGGCGGCGCGCCTGCGGGCGCAGCGGCAGGCGCGCCCTCCTGCGGATAGATGAAGCCCTCGAGCACGATCTCCGCGCGGGCGGGCACCTGCAGGTCGACGCCCGGCGTCAGGCACTTGGCCAGCTCGGTGCGCCCGCCGCGCAGCAGCCCCGCGAACTGATATTCGGACAGCGTGTCTGGCACGGGCGTGACCGCGCCGAGGATCGTCGCGGGATCGGCCCCGAGAACGACGGCGACGGGGTAGGGCTTGCCTGGGTTTTTCAGCGCGAATTCGCGGAAATCCAGCGCGCCGCCGCGATGCGCGAGCCAACGCATGATGACCTTGTTGCGCCCGATCACCTGCTGCCGATAGATGCCGAGATTCTGCCGCGTCTTGTTCGGACCGCGCGTGACAGTGAGGCCCCAGGTGATCAGCGGGCCAGCGTCGCCTGGCCAGCAGGTCTGGATAGGCAGCTTCGCGAGATCGACGTCGTTGCCTTCCCAGACGATTTCCTGGCAGGGCGGGGCGCTCACGGTTTTCGGCGCCATGTCCCACACCGCCTTCGCGAGCGACAGCAGCTTGCCCGCGTCTTTGAGCCCCTTGGGCGGCTCGGGCTCCTTCAGCGCCGACAGCAGACGTCCGACGTCGCGCAGCGACTCCAGCGCCGCCTGATCGCCGCCCGCGTCGCGTTGTTCGGCCGCTTCGATGCCCATGCCGAGCGCAACGCGCCGCGGCGTGCCGAACAGATTGCCCAGCACCGGGAACGCATGGGTTTCCTTCGACTCAAACAGCAGCGCCGGGCCGCCGGCGCGCAGCACGCGGTCGCAGAGTTCGGTCATTTCCAGAACAGGCGACACCTTTTGCGGGATACGGCGCAGTTCGCCCAGCGCTTCGAGGCGGCTTGCGAAGTCACGCAGGTCTTTGTATTTCATCGGTCGGGGTCCGCTCGCCGCGAGGGGCGGCCGAGACAAGGCAGAGAACGGTGGTGGCTAAAGGTGCGAAGCGGCGCGAAGTGCAGGCGCAGCGCAAGCGGCGCCGCGATCAGCGCGCCGCGCCGAATGGATTGTCGATTTTACCTGCGTTCGGCAACGCACGTTGAATGGAGCATTTCCAAACTCGCTGCAAACGCCCTTGCCAAGCGGGCTCCGACGTTCTGAACGCTGTTCATAATTACAAATGGTTATAATTTTGACCGTTTATAGTGTTGACGATCTATAAAACCCTGTTAGAATCCGGTCACATTGGTTGCAGGGAATTGATAGTTTTTACCACCGTCCCCCGGTCCCTTAGACGCAACGCGTCGCTCCTACCGCCCCTGCACGGTATTGACGGTCATATGTAGTCTCTACCAGCGCATTTCGACGCTGGTTTTTTCGCGTGGGAGCCACCGAATGCGCGCTTTTTGCAGCGCAGGCGGCCCTTTTTCAAGACTTTGGCTCCCCAACGGTACTTTTTGCCGTTTTCCCGACGTCGTAGTCGCCTTAACCAGAGCACGCGGCGTCTTGGCTCTTTCGAACAGCAGTGCAGCCGGTCGTCTTGACGGTGTTCGCGGAGCCAGCAACATGGGAGATCTGAATGAACGCCTGGTTATCGTGGCGTCCCAACGAGCGGCTCGCGCAGGTCATGCGCGGCGCGCTCCGCCAAGGGACGCGTTTGAGTCATCATCTTTTCAGCGTGGTCGGCGGCTTCGCTGTGCTGTTCGCGCTCACGCTGTGGCTGATGCCCAGCTGGCGTCTGACGCTGGCCACCCGGCTGATGCCTTTTATCTCGGCCGCCGTGCAGGCTGGTCCGGCCCGTCTGCTGCAGGGTAATCCGCTGCCGTCGTTCGCGCCGCCCCAGCGCATTCCCGCGGTACCGGCACCGCAAACCGACACGCTGTCGAGCTCGTCGAATCCGGGCGACAACGCCAACACGGCCGCGGCATCGGCCGATGCCGGCTACAGCGTCGTCAGCGACAACAACAGCTTGACGTCCCCGTCGAGCAGCACGGGCATGTCGTCGGCGGCGCTCAACGGCCTCGATCCGCGCACGCTGCCAAGCGTCAGCACGATCGCTTCGATGATCCCGACACAGCGCGTGTCTCCGGACGCCCGCGACGACCGTGTGCTGGTTTCCACGCGCGAGCAGGACCTGGTCGCGTCGTTCCTGTCGCGCCGCTACCGCGTGGCTCAGGAGCCCGTCAGCGAACTCGTGAAGGCTGCGTTCGACACCGGCCGCGAAGTCGGTCTCGACCCGTTGCTGCTGCTCGCCGTGATGGCGATCGAATCCGGCTTCAATCCGTATGCAGAAAGCGGCGTTGGCGCGAAGGGCCTGATGCAGGTCATGTCGACTGTCCATTCGGACAAGTTCCGCTATTTCGGCGGGCAGAGCGCGGCCCTCGAGCCGCTTGCCAATATCAAGGTCGGCGCGATCGTGCTGAAGGATTGCATCGCGCGCGGCGGTTCGCTGCCGGGTGGCCTGCGTCTGTATGTCGGCTCGACGTCGCCCGACGACGGCGGCTACGGCGCGAAGGTGATGGCCGAGCGCACCCGCTTGCGCGATGTCGCGCGTGGCCGGAAGGTGCCGATCAACTCGCCGCAGGCGCCCGCCACGGTGACGGCATCGACGTCGACGGCGACCGCGACCGCCTCGTCGAACGACTCGAACAAGCGCGTGCAGGTGACGCTGGACAGTCATCCGATCGCCGCAAAGGCGTCCGCTGGGCAAAAGAGCAGCGATCAGGACGACGCGAGCGCCAATGCGGCCAAGCATGTGGCGCAGCAGCCGGAGTTCGGCGCGTAAGCGTAGAAGCGTAGCGCCGGATTGGCGAATTGCGCAAAAGACAAAGGGCACCTTCGGGTGCCCTTTGTCATTGGTGGCGGGAAGTTGCGAGCATGCCATGCCGCAACGTCGAACCGGGGCCACGTGTCTTCGAAGCGAAGCCAGCCCCCGTCAACCCTTGTGCGTACCGGGCTCGGCCGGGCCTAGCCGCCGAATAGCTTGCGCAGGCGCTCGACGGCCTCTTCGAGCTTCGTGTACGCGGTCGCATACGAAACCCGGATGTACTCATGCGGCTGATACGTGCCGAAGTCCATGCCGGGCACGAGCACGACACCCGCGTCGTGCAGCATCGCTTTCGTCAGCGCGGCGCTGTCGCCTGCGGCGGGATGCGCGACACCGCGGCAGTCCGCGTAGACATAGAACGCGCCGTCCGGCATCACAGGAACCGAAAAGCTCAGCGATTCGAGCGCCGGTGCGATGAAATCGCGGCGGCGCTTGAACTCCATCCGGCGCGCTTCGTAGATCGCAAGCGTGTCCGGCTCGAAGCACGCGAGCGCCGCGTGCTGCGCGAGCGCCGAGGCGCAGATGAACAGATTCTGCGCGAGCTTCTCGAACGCGCCGACCATGGCTGGCGGCACCACGAGCCAGCCGAGCCGCCAGCCCGTCATGTTGAAGTACTTCGAGAAGCTGTTGACGGTGACCACGTCCTCGCCGAACGACAGCGCCGACACGGGCGGCGCGTCGTAGCTCAAGCCCTGATAGATCTCGTCGACGATCGTGAAGCCGCCGCGCGTGCGTACCGCTTCGACGATCCGTTTCAACTCCGCCGGCTCGATCGACGTGCCCGTCGGGTTCGACGGCGACGCGAGCAGGACGCCGCGCGTACGCTCGTTCCACAGACGTTCGACATCGTTCGCCGTCAACTGGAAGCGCTCGGCGGGACCGCTCGGCACGAGCACGGGCTTGCCTTCGGCGGCGGCGACGAAATGGCGGTTGCACGGATAGCTCGGGTCGGGCATCAGGACTTCGTCGTCGCGATCGACGAGCGCCGCGCACGCCAACAGCAGCGCCGCCGACGCGCCCGCCGTCACGACGATTCGCGCCGGATCAATGTCGAGCCCGTACGCGTGCTTGTAATGACCCGCGATCGCCTCGCGCAGCGCGTGGATGCCGAGCGCGTTCGTGTATTGCGTGACGCCGCTGCGCAGAGCGCGCGTCGCGGCCTCGATGACGGGCTCGGGCGCCGTGAAATCGGGCTCGCCAATGCCCATGTGGATGATGTCGCGCCCGGCGCGCTCCAGCAGGTGCGCTTCCTTGACGAGTTCCATCACGTAGAACGGCCGGATCGCGTCGACACGCGCGGCCAGTTTCACGAGGGGTTCGGTGACGCTATTCATTCGGTGTGTCCAGAGTTCTACAGAGGCGAAAATATCGCCGCGCAAAAAACAAAGGCAGGCCCGCGTCACGCCGGACCCGCCTGCATCGACCACGGCCGAAGCCGGTCGCGCCGATGGATTCGCTTACTGCTTGCGCCCGGCTGCCTGCGTTTCCGTTTCGCGCAGTTTCACCGACAGCTTGTCCAGCACGCCATTCACGTACTTGTAGCCGTCCGCACCGCCGAACGTTTTCGCCAGTTCGACAGCTTCATTGATGACCACGCGATACGGAATGTCGATGTGATTCTTCAGCTCGTACGCGGCGACCAGCAGCACGGCGCGCTCGACGGGCGACAACTGGTCGATGGGTCGATCGAGGCAGGGCGTGAGGTCGGCGGACAGCGCCGCCGAATCGCGGATCACGCCATGCAGGATAGCGTCCAGATGCTCATGATCGGCCTTGTCGAAGCCTTGTGCGCCACGCAATTGCGCGTCGATTTCACCTGCCGGCGAACCCGACAGCAGCCACTGATAAAGCCCCTGCGTGGCCAGTTCGCGGGAGCGTCGGCGTGCGCTTTTCATGCCCGTTCCTCTTCGTCGTCCTCTTCTTCGCCTTCGTCGTCGTCGCCGTCCAGTTGTTCGAGCGCGACCGCGAGGTTCGCCATTTCGACGGCGGTGCGCGCTGCGTCACGGCCTTTCTCCGTCATGCGCGCGACGGCTTGCTCGTCCGTCTCCGTCGTCAGCACGGCGTTCGCGACGGGAATGCCGAAGTCGAGCGCGATGCGGGAGATGCCCGAGCCGCTTTCGTTCGACACCAGTTCGAAGTGATACGTCTCGCCGCGAATGACGGCGCCGAGCGCGATCAGCGCATCGAACTGGCCGCTTTCGGCGAGCTTTTGCAGCGCGAGCGGAATTTCGAGCGCGCCCGGCACGGTGACGAGCAGCACGTCTTCGCCCGTCACGCCGAGGCGTTCCAGTTCCTCGATGCAAGCATCGGCGAGGCCGTTGCAGACAGGTTCATTGAAGCGCGATTGGACGATGCCGATGCGCAGGCCGTCGCCGTCGAGATTCGGTTGGTATTGTCCGATTTCCATATCTGGTCCGTAGAGTGTTGGTTGAGCGCAGGTTTGCGAAAACGACGCGAAAACCGGGTTTGAGATCAGTCGTAGCGTTTAGCAGTTCTGCGGCTTCTCAGCCGCGCCGCCGGGCATCGGCACGAAGCCGGTCACTTCGAGCCCGTAGCCGGACATGCTGCCTAGCTTGCGCGGGTTCGACAGCACCTGCATCTTGCCGACACCGAGTTCGCGCAAAATCTGCGCGCCGATGCCATAGGTCTTGAAGTCCACCGGGCGGCGCTTGAGCGCTTCGGCCCGGCTTTTTTCGTCGAATGCCTTGAACACATCGATCATGTGTTCCTTCGAGTCGCCGCAATTCAGCAGCACGATCACGCCGTGGTCGCGCGCGGCGATTTCCTTCATTGCGGCGTCGAGCGTCCACGAGTGAGTGGACCGGCCGACTTCGAGCAGATCCAGCACGGAGAGCGGCTCGTGCACGCGCACCATGGTTTCGCGTTCGGGCGTGGGCGCGCCGCGCACCAGCGCCATATGCGGCTGACCGCTCGGCTGATCGAGATACATCACCGCGCGGAACGGGCCGTGCACCGTCTGCATCGTGCGCTCGCACACACGCTCGACAATCGATTCCGTGCGGCTGCGATAGTGGATGAGGTCGGCAATCGTGCCGATCTTCAGCTTGTGTTCCTGCGCGAACGTCAACAGGTCGGGCAGACGGGCCATCGTGCCGTCGTCCTTGATGATTTCGCAGATCACCGCAGCCGGCGTCAAGCCGGCGAGCGCCGTGAAATCGCAGCCTGCTTCCGTGTGGCCCGCGCGAACCAGCACGCCGCCCGGCTGCGCCATGATCGGAAAGACATGGCCCGGCTGGACGATGTCTTCGGCGCGCGCGTTCGATGCGACGGCTGTGGCGATGGTGTGCGCGCGATCCGCTGCCGAAATACCCGTGGTGACGCCTTCAGCAGCCTCGATGCTCACCGTGAAGGCCGTGCCGTACTGCGTGCCGTTGCGATGCGTCATCAACGGCAGGTTCAGCTGCCTGCAGCGGTCCTGCGTAAGCGTCAGACAGATCAGGCCACGGCCATAGCGGGCCATGAAGTTGATCGCTTCCGGCGTGATGAATTCCGCCGCGATGACGAGGTCGCCCTCGTTCTCGCGGTCTTCTTCGTCGACAAGAATCACCATCCGGCCAGCTTTGAGCTCGGCGATGATTTCAAGAGTGGAGGCGAGGGTCATGTTGGCGAGAAGTTTGGGAAAGCGCGTATTTTACGCCACGCCGCTCGGCAAGTCGCCCGTCCGAACGGCATATGCCATCCGGACGAATGTTCAGCTGCGGGAAAGCGCGGGAGACTACTTCGGCGCGTTGAGCATCCGCTCCACGTAACGCGCGATCAGGTCGATCTCCAGATTCACCTGCGCGCCTTCCTTCAGCGCCTTGAGCGTGGTCACTTCAACCGTATGCGGAATCAGATTGATCGAGAACTCGCAGCCGTCGTCGCGGTCCGTCACCGAATTCACGGTGAGGCTCACGCCGTTCACAGTGATCGAGCCTTTGTACGCCAGATACCGGCCGATATCGCGCGGCGCCAGCACACGCAGCTCGTGCGATTCGCCGACAGGCGCAAAACGCGTCACGGTGCCCAGGCCGTCCACGTGGCCCGACACGATATGGCCGCCCAGCCGGTCGTGCGAGCGCAGCGCCTTTTCGAGGTTCACTTCGCCCGTGTCCGAGAGGCCCGCCGTGCGGTTCAGGCTTTCGCGCGACACGTCCACGTCGAACGAAACCGGCGTTTTGTCGATCACCGTCATGCACGCGCCCTGGATTGCGATGCTGTCGCCCAGTTGCACGTCTTCGAGGTCGAGTCCGCCCGCTTCGACAGTGAGTCGAACGCCCGCGTCCGGCTCGGTGCCAAGCGGCGTGATCGATGCAATGCGGCCCACAGCCGCGACGATTCCCGTAAACATCGTGTCGTGTCCTTTCGTTTGTGTTCAGTGCGCGGGCGGCTGCAGCACGATGCGCGCGAGAATCCGCACGTCGCTGCCGATCCGGTCCACGGCATGAAATTCGAGTTGCGTGCGCGCATCGAGCGAGGCGGGCGCGGCAAGATTGAACATGCTCATCGAGTCGTGGCCGAGCAGGCTCGGCGCCAGATAAACGAGCAGCTCGTCGACGCAGCCTTCGCGCAACAGCGAGCCGTTCAGTTTGTTGCCCGCTTCCACGTGCAACTCGTTGACTTCGCGTTTGGCGAGCTCTTCGAGCATGCGCGGCAAGTCCACCTTGCCGTTCTCGTTCGCGAGCGGAACGATTTCCGCGCCGCGGTCGTGCAGCGCGGCGGCGCGCTCTTCCAGCAGCGGCGTGAGCACGCCGCAGAAAATCAGCGTTGGCGCGCCGGCAAGAATCTGTGCTTCGGGCGACACCTCGAGCTGACTGTCGATCAACACACGATGCGGCTGGCGCGGCGTGTCGACGGCGCGCACCGTCATGCGCGGATTGTCTTCCTTCACGGTGCCGATGCCCGTCAGGATCGCCGATGCGCGCGCACGCCACGCGTGGCCGTCGTTGCGCGCCGCTTCGCTCGTGATCCACTGGCTCTCGCCCGAAGGCAATCCCGTGCGGCCATCCAGCGACGCCGCCACCTTCATTCGAACCCACGGCCGGCCGCGCGTCATACGCGACACGAAGCCCATGTTCAGCTCGCGCGCTTCCGTTTCGAGCAGACCGCAGCGCACTTCGATGCCCGCATCGCGCAGCATCGACAGACCGCGTCCCGACACGCGCGGGTTCGGATCTTCCATCGCGGCCACCACGCGCGCGAGCTTGGCCTCGATCAGCGCATTCGCGCACGGCGGCGTGCGGCCGAAGTGGCTGCACGGTTCCAGCGTGACATAGGCGGTTGCGCCTTGCGGATCATGTCCGCGTCTGCGCGCATCTTTCAGCGCCTGGATTTCCGCGTGATCATGACCGGCGGGCTGCGTGTAGCCTTCGCCGATCACCTCGCCGTGCTTGACCAGCACACAGCCGACGCGCGGATTCGGGTCGGTCGTGTACAGGCCGCGCCAGGCAAGGGCCAGCGCGCGTTCCATGTGGACGAAATCGGTCTGCGAGAACATCGGCGTCGGGTTATCCGTTCAGTGTTTCGTCGGCGTCGGTCAGGCGAGCGACTTGAATGCGCCGCGCGCGGCTTCGACTGTGGCGTCGATGATTGCGTCGTCATGCGCGCTCGACACGAAGCCCGCTTCGTAGGCCGAAGGCGCGAAGTACACCCCTGCGTCCAGCATCTTGTGGAAGAACGCATTGAAGCGCGGCACATCGCAACGCGAGATTTCCGCGAAGCTGCCCGGCACGCTCTCCGAAAAATACAGACCGAACATGCCGCCGACGGAATCCGCTGCGAACGGCACCTTCGCTGCGTGCGCGGCTTCCGACAGGCCTTGCACGAGGCGCGAAGTCTGGCGCGAGAGGGCGTCGTAAAAGCCGGGTGCCTGGATCAGCTGCAGCGTCTTCAGACCGGCCGCGACCGCGATGGGGTTGCCCGACAGCGTGCCCGCCTGGTACACGCCGCCCAGCGGCGCGAGATGGGCCATGATGTCGCGCCGTCCGCCGAACGCCGCCGCCGGCATGCCGCCGCCGATCACCTTGCCCAGGCACGTGAGGTCAGGCGTGATGCCGTACAGCTGCTGCGCGCCGCCGAGCGCGACGCGAAAACCGCACATCACTTCGTCGAAGATCAGCACCGCGCCGTACTCGGTGCACAGGCGGCGCAGCGCGGCCAGGAATTCGGGTGTTGCGCGCACGAGGTTCATATTGCCCGCCACGGGCTCGACGATCACCGACGCAATCTCGTTGCCGAACGCCTTGAACGCCTCTTCGAGCGCCGCGACGTTGTTGTACTCCAGCACGGTAGTGTGCTTCGCGATATCGACGGGCACGCCCGCCGATGTCGGGTTGCCGAACGTCAGCAGGCCCGAGCCTGCCTTGACCAGCAGGCTGTCAGCGTGGCCGTGATAGCAGCCCTCGAACTTGACGATGCGGCTGCGGTTCGTAAAGCCGCGCGCGAGGCGCAGCGCGCTCATTGTCGCCTCCGTGCCGCTCGACACCATCCGCACCTGTTCCATGGAGGGCACGAGCTTGCAGATCTCTTCGGCGATTTCGATCTCGGCTTCAGTCGGCGCGCCGAACGAGAAGCCGTTCGCCAGCACGCGCTGCACGGCGTCCAGCACTTCGGGATGCACGTGTCCGACGATCATCGGCCCCCACGAGCCGATGTAATCGATATAGCGCTTGCCCTCGGCGTCCCAGAAGTACGCGCCTTCTGCGCGCTCGATGAAGCGCGGCGTGCCGCCGACCGAGCGGAAGGCACGCACGGGCGAGTTGACGCCGCCGGGAATGGTTTTCTGGGCGCGTTCGAAGAGTGCTTGATTGGTGGACATGAGCGTTGGACCTGCTTGGGTTGGGCTCGCGCGTCGGGCGGGCATGACGGGCGCGAGTGCAGTACAAGGGCGGCAGCGATGCGGCGGCAAAGGCGGCGCGCAAGCGCGCGGCGCACGCATGGCCGTAAGAATGACATCGTGAAATTGTACCGGAGTCGCGTCGAGTCGGCCGTGAGCGGGGGCGGGCGGCAAGATGCGGCGGATGCCTGCCGGGCATCAGGTGTCGTTGCCGTGATTGCCGTCGTCATCGCCTTCGCCGTCGGACGGCGTGCCGCCCGAACGCCTGGCTGGACTGAAATACATCGCAACCCGCGCCGCGCGTTTGCCCGCCGCCGCCTTGTTCGCGACGCTCCAGGCCTCGGTGGCCTGCTCTTTCGTCGATGTTGCCGGCTGGCTGGACGGCGGCGGAACCGTGGGCCGCGCCCGTTTGCCTGTGCGTTCGATCCACAGCTTCTCGAGCGCGCCTTCGGCGATCGGCTTGATCGAAATGCCCGAAGTTTGCGCGTCCCACGTCTGGACCGAAAATGGGTGCTTGCGCAGCTCGTCGCGCGAGATCACGACTTCATGATGCGCATCGAGCAGATAGTCGTAGACGAAGTCGACGCACAGCCGGTATCCGCGCTTTTTGGTCGCGTCGGGCACTTCGTAGGGCGCGCGCGTGACGTAGCCGGACGCGAACACGCCCCTGGGCTCCAGCGTCACACGATGGATGAACACCCGATCGCCCGGCAGGATGCTGCGCGAGAAGCCGCAGCCCCATACGTCGGCGACGGCCTCGCCCGCCGCGACGCGCTTCGCGACGTCCGGCAGCTCGGGCCAAGGCCACTTCTTTGGGCTCCAGATCAGCAGGAAGGCGGTCATCTGGGTAAAAGGTCTGTGTCGAACGAAGGGACGGCCAGATTAACCGATAAGACGTCCGAAGGTCGCTGGCGGCGGCCGTCGGGAAGGGCGATTGGCGGCGTCGGTTACAATCGGGGGCCATATTCGCGACACTCTGCCGTCCGCTGTGGCGCCCTGTCTGGTGCCGGCCTTTGAGCGTCGCCTCTCTCTGGAATTCCATGTCTCACGTCGTCAGATCCCGGTCCGATACCCGGCTGATTCTGCTGCTTGGCGCGCTGGCCGCGTGCGGGCCGATATCGATCGATATGTATCTGCCCAGCCTGCCGTCGATCACGCAGGCCTTCAGCGTCAGCGCGGGCGCTGCGCAGGGCACGCTGACGAGTTTCATGCTCGGCCTTTCCATCGGGATGCTGCTGTACGGGCCGATGTCCGACGCATATGGGCGGCGTCCCGTCCTGCTCGGCGGCATCGTGATGTACACACTCGCGACAATCGCCTGCGCGTTGTCCCCGTCGATCAGTACGCTGGTCACGTTCCGCTTCGTGCAGGCGCTCGGCGCGGGCGCCGCGTCGGTGCTCGCCCGCGCGATTGCCCGCGACGCGCATGGCCCGACGGACGCGGCACGCGTGCTGTCGATGCTCGCCATCGTCACCTCCGTGGGCCCACTGCTGGCGCCATTGATCGGCGGACAGTTGCTGCTGCTCGGCGGCTGGCGCGTCGTGTTCATCGCGTTGACGCTGTTCGGCGCAAGCTGCGCCGTCACAGCGTTCCTGCGCGTGCCGGAGACCTGGCCGCGCGAAAAACGCGCGCACGGCGCGGTGCTGCAATCGTTCGCTGCGTATGGCACGCTGCTGAAAGACCCCGTCACCTGGGGCCACATGTTGTGCGGCGGCATGGCATTCGCGTCGATGTTCGCGTACATCACGGCCACGCCGTTCGTCTATATCGAGTATTTCCACGTGTCCGCCCAGCACTACGGCTTTCTGTTCGGGCTGAACATCATCGGCATCATGGCGGGCAACTTCATCAATACGCGGGTGGTCGGCAGAACGGGGTCGCTGCCCGTGATCTCGGTTGCGGCGACGATCAGCTTCGTCGCGTCGCTGTACGTTGCGCTGATGTGTCTGACGGGGTGGGGCGGGTTGTGGTCGATCGTCGCCGGGCTGTTTTTCGTGGTGGGCGTGGTTGGGCTGCTGTCCGCCAACTGCACGACCGATCTGATGCATCGCTATCCGCGAAACGCGGGCGCGGCGGCCGCCGTGTTCGGTGCGATGCAGCTTGCGCTGGGCGCGCTGTCGAGCTTTGTCGTCGGGTTGTGGCACGACGGCTCGCCGCAGGGGATGGGCGTGACGATTGCCGTCGCGGGATCACTGTGCTTCGTCGGGCGCTGGCTGGTGATTCGCTGGCATGGGCGTCGGCCGGCGCAGGCTTCGACGGCCTGATTCTCACGACGCAATGGGAACGAGCAGATAACAAAAAGCCGGGCCCCGATGGCCCGGCTTTTCAGTTTGCAGAGCGAAGCAAACGCGAAGGAAACGGAAGAAAGCGCGGATCAATCCCTCGGCGAAGCGGCAGCGCCGTGGCTGAGCCAGTCGAGCACCGCCGACGTGTCGTCATCGGCGCCCTTGCGCGCCTTCGTCACGGCGGCGCTCACCTCCGAAGCGGGCGCCGCACGGCGGATCGCCACGCCCACGGCCAGGATATCGATCATCAGCAGATGCAGAATCCGCGAGATCATCGACAGCTGCGACTCGCGAATCTCGATGTGATCGGTTTCCAGCGCGACCGTCGCGCGCTTGGCGAGCGGCGTGTTGCTCGATGTGATCGCGATCACCTTCGCGCCCGCCTGCATCGCCACTTCGAGCACGCGCAGCAGTTCCGGCGCCCGTCCCGACTTCGACACCGCGACGATCACGTCGCCCTTGCCGAGCAGCGCCGCCGATGCGGCCTGCATGTACAGGTCGCCATAAGCGATGGTTGGAATGCCGAAGCGGAAGAATTTGTAGTGCGCGTCCTGCGCGACGATGTTCGAATTGCCGAGACCGTAGAACTCGATGCGCCGCGCGCTGTTCAGCAAGTCGATCGCCGCTTCCACGTGCTCGAAGTTCAGATGCTCGCGCAGCTGCAGGATCGCCGACACCGTGTTGTCCAGCACCTTCGCGCCGAAGTCCGTGGCGGTGTCACCCAGATGCACCTGGCTGTGCGAGACGGGAATGGTGCCCGTCAGGCCCGTCGCGAGCTTCAGCTTGAAATCGGACAAGCCCTGGCAGCCGAGCGAACGGCAGAATCGAATGACCGTCGGCTGGCTCACGTCGGCCTTGCGCGCGATGTCGACGATCGGGTCGTTGATGATCGAGCGCGGATGGTTCAGCGCGAGATCCGCGACGCGCCGTTCGGCGGGTGTCAGTGCATCGCGCATCTGGCGAATCCGTTCGAACACGGCCGACGAACTGCCGCCCGCGCGGTTCGACAGCTGTTCCGCAAGAATCGCCGACACGCCGAGAAACGCCGGATACTCCGCCGTGATCACGTAGGTGGGCACGTTTTTCAGATAAGCCTCGAAGCGGCCCTTCGCCTCGAAGCGCTGACGGAACGACGAGCGCGCGAACACCTCGCCCAGACGCGGCACCACGCCGCCGCCGATATAAATGCCGCCCAGCGCGCCGAGCGTCACCGCGATATTGCCGGCGAACGTGCCGAGAATGCCGCAGAACACGTCGATGGTTTCCGCCGCGAGCGGATCGCCGTCGAGTCCCTTCTTCACGATCTCCGACACTTCGAGCGTCGCGGGCACCCGCTTTTTGTCGCGTTGCGCAAGCGCGCGGTAGATCACCTCGATGCCGGGTCCGGCCGCCACGCGCTCGAACGACACATGCGACCACTTCTTGCGCGCGTACTGCAGCACCAGATCTTCGCGCTCGTCCATCGGCGCGAAAGTGGCGTGGCCGCCTTCGCTGCCGAGCGCGATCCAGCGGTCGTCGGCGGGAATCAGGCCCGAAACGCCCATGCCCGTGCCCGGCCCGAGCAGACCGATCACGCTGTTCTGGCGACGCGAGCCGCCGCCCACCTGCACGCGCTGCGTATCGGTGAGTCCGGGCAGCGCCATCGCGAGCGCCGTGAAGTCGTTGACGACCAGCAGCGTATCGAAGCCAAGCGCGCGGCGCGTCGCTTCGATCGAGAAGGTCCAGTCGTGATTGGTCATGCTGACCTGATCGCCGTCGACCGGATTCGCAATCGCAATCGCCGCATGATTCACACGGCCGATCTTGGTGTCCTTCAGATATTTCTTGATAACCTCCGCGACGCCCGGATAGTCGGCGCACGGATACACCAGCACCTGCGTGATTTCGCCGGGACCGGTTTCGAGCGCGAACCGCGCATTGGTGCCGCCGATGTCGGCGAGCAGCCTCGGTCCGTCGGCGTGCTGTCCCGCGCCGGGAACAGTCTTAGTTTGCACACCAGTAGACATCGAGTCTCACTCCCTTGTCGTTCGCCAACATCGAGATGGCATTTTTTTGTGGGGCGGCTGCGGCGGCATTGAGCACGTCGAGCTTTTTCTGACCGGCGATCAGCAGGAACAGCCGGTCGATTTTCTGGAGCGCGGACATCGACCAGCTCACGCGCGCATGCGGCGCGGCGTCGGGATGTACGGCGACGAACGGCTCGGCCGTCGAGACGGCGTGCTCCCATTCGGGCGCATCCGCGAAAATCGATGCCGTGTGGCCGTCTTCGCCCATGCCGAGCACGGCGACGTCGGGCAGTTGCCGCGCGCCGCTCGCGACTTCGCGGTTCAACGCGGCAATGTGCGCGTCGAGCGATTGGGCCGCGTCCACGAGGGGCAGAAAGGCCGCCTCGCTTGCGGCGTTACGCAACAGCGTCTCGCGCGCGAGGCGGGCGTTGCTGGCGTCGTCGGTGTCGGGCACCCAGCGGTCGTCGACGAGCGTCACGGCGATGCGCTTCCAGTCGAACGGTTGCGTGGATAGCGTCTGCAGGAACGGACGCGGACTCGTGCCGCCGGACACGGCGAACGTAGTCGGGCGTGCGCGGGTTGCGCTCGCACGGGCGGCGAGCGACGCATGTAACGCGCCGCCGACCGCCTTCGCCAGCGCGTCCGATTGGGCGCGCGGGTCGTCGAAAGCGTGAAGCTCGATCACTTCTCCTCCATGCTGCTTTCTTTGTTTGATCTGAAGTGCTGCGGGTTGGCGGCGGCCATCCTGCGCGCCGTCGTCGACCTGTGCCGCTGTTGCCCCTGCCGGTGCTCTGCCGTCCGGCTCCCGTCCGGCAATGTCATGCTGCGTTCAGTCGATACTGCAAAGGCGCGCCGGGAGCAAAACCGCCAGCAAGACTTCAATCATCGCAGGACAAAACCCCGCGCGCCTCACAAAGGTCAATTCAATTCTCTTCTTCGAGCCAGCAGGTACCGTGCTGCGCGAGCATCGCGCTCGCGGCCGCCGGGCCCCACGTTCCCGCCGCATAAGGCTTCGGCTTGCCAGACGCGGCCCATTCGTTGAGGATCGGCTCGACCCACTTCCACGCTGCTTCCTGTTCGTCGCGGCGCACGAAGAGAGCAAGACGTCCGTTGATCACATCGAGCAACAGGCGCTGATACGCCTCCATCTGGCCTTCCTTGAAGAACTGGTCAAAGGCGAGGTCGAGGTGCACGCTCGACAGGTTCATCCCTTCGCCCGGCTTTTTCGCGAGGCAGTAGAGGCGGATTGTCTCGTTTGGCTGCAGGCGAATCACGAGGCGGTTCGCGCCCGCGCGCAACGCCGACGCGCCGAGCGCCGAATGCGGCACTGCACGGAAATTCACGACGATTTCCGCGACGCGATCGGCAAGCCGTTTGCCCGTGCGCAGGAAGAACGGCACGCCCGCCCAGCGCCAGTTCTCGATCTCCACCTTCAGCGCGACGAACGTTTCCGTCGTGCTGTCCGGTTTCACGCCGGGTTCCGTCGCATACGCGGGCACCGACGTGCCGCGGATGACGCCCGCATGATACTGGCCGCGCACGGCCACGCGGCTGATGTCGCGCGGATCGATCGGCTTGAGGGCGCGCAGCACGCGCAGCTTTTCGTCGCGCACGGAATCCGAGTCCATCGAGTGCGGCGGCTCCATCGCGACGATCGAAAGCAGTTGCAGCAAATGGTTCTGCACCATGTCGCGCAGCGCGCCCGTGTTGTCGTAGAAGTCGCCGCGCGCTTCGACGCCGAGTTCTTCGGCAATCGTGATCTGGATGCTCTCGACCCACTCGCGGCGCCACAGCGGCTCGAACAGCGCATTGCCGAAGCGCAGCGCCAGCAGGTTCTGCACGGGCTCTTTGCCGAGGTAGTGGTCGATGCGATAGATCTGCTCTTCGGCAAAGATCTCGCCGACGGCATCGTTGATTGCATTCGACGAACGCAAGTCATAGCCGAGCGGCTTTTCGAGCACGATGCGCGCGTTCTGGTTCAGTCCCACCGACGCGAGCGCGCGGCAGATGGGCACGAACAGCGACGGACCCGTCGCCAGATAGAACACGCGCGTGCCGGACTGACCTTGCAGCGCATCACGCAGCTTGACGAAGTCTTCGGCGCGGCCGAGATCGAGCTTTACGTACTCGATGCGATCGAGAAAGCTCGACCACGCGTTTTCATCGACGCCGTTCTTTGAAACGTGTGCCTTCACATGTTCATTCACCCATTGCAGATAACCGCCGCGATCTTCCTCGTGACGCGCGACGGCCACGATCTTGCCCGTCGCCGCGAGCATGCCCGCACGGTGCGCTTCATACAGAGCCGGCAGGATCTTGCGCATCGCCAGATCGCCGGTTCCACCGAAGAGAACGAAGGTGAAGCTAGAGTCGGTTTGCATGCGTCTCCGTGGGATGTCTGATGGGCGTGTAAGGCGCCCGTAGTCCGATAAAATTTTTTTTGACACTGAATTGTAGTTTAACTACAATCCAAATCAAGAGGTAACGTGAATTCGATGAAAAAAGCTTGCGGGGCTTGAGAACAGGCGCCATTTCGCGAGTGAGCGTAGCTTCCCCGCATGTTAATGGACAACGCGTTCCCACATGCGCCAGCGTGCCTTTCGGGTGCGGCGCAGGCGTGACGGAGCGAGGCGTTTGCCCCGAACGATGTGCGCGGATCACCTCGAGTCTGCAACGCGCCGCAGTCAGAAGGCGGAGCAGGCAAAAATCAAAAGAGGAGACAGTTCTTGCATCGCAAACCACTCATCTCTTGAGCGTCACGCGGCCGACCTCGGCACGCCGGCACATTCACACAATGTGTGCCCTGTCCGACGCTCGACCGTCCAGCGCATTGCCTGTTTGACCAACCATCACACCCTGGTGACATCAGGGGCCACTCGTTTTTAGTTCAGGTGTCTGGAGGAGATAAGCAATGAAATTCCGTGCGATCATGGGCGCCCTGTGCGCCGCAGGTCTGATGTGTGGCGTCGCCACGGCACAGGCGGCCGAATCTGTCGAAGTGCTGCACTGGTGGACCTCGGGCGGCGAATCGAAGGCCGTCGGCGTGCTGAAGGACGACCTGCAGAAGCAGGGTTACACGTGGAAGGACTTCGCGGTGGCAGGCGGCGCGGGCGCAGCGGCCATGACGGCACTGAAGACCCAGGTGATCTCGGGCAACGCGCCGAGCGCGGCTCAGATCAAGGGTCCGCTGATCCAGGACTGGGCATCGCAAGGCGTGCTCGTGAACATCGACTCGGTCGCCGGCGACTGGAAGAAGAACCTGCCGCCCGAAATCGACAAGATCATGCACGCGGACGGCCACTACGTGGCGGCGCCGTTCTCGGTGCACCGCGTCAACTGGCTGTACATCAACAAGGCAGCGCTCGACAAGGCAGGCGGCAAGGTGCCGACCACGTGGCCTGAGTTCTTCGCCGTCGCCGACAAGATGAAGGCAGCCGGCATCCAGCCGATCGCGATGGGCGGCCAGCCGTGGCAAGACCTGACGCTGTGGGAAGACGTCGTGCTGTCGCAAGGCGCGGACTTCTACAAGAAGGCGCTCGTCGACCTCGACCAGAAGACGCTGACGTCGGAGCAGATGGTCGGCGTGTTCGATACCGTCCGCAAGATCCAGGGCTACTTCGACAGCGGCCGCACGGGCCGTGACTGGAACCTGGCAACGGCAATGGTCATCAACGGCAAGGCCGGCATGCAGTTCATGGGCGACTGGGCGAAGGGCGAGTTCGCGAACGCGAACAAGAAGTCCGGCTCCGACTACATCTGCGCCGCCGTTCCGGGCACGGAGAAGTCGTACACGTTCAACGTCGACTCGTTCGTGTTCTTCCAGCAGAAGGGCCAAAAGGCTGCAACGCCGGGTCAGCTCGCGCTCGCGAAGACCATCATGAGCCCGGAGTTCCAGGAACAGTTCAGCCTGTACAAGGGCTCGATTCCCGTTCGTCTCGGCGTGCCGATGGATAAATTCGACGACTGCGCGAAGAAGTCCTACGCTGATGAACAGACGGCCATCAAGTCGGGCGGCTACGTGCCGTCGCTCGCTCACGGCATGGCTCAGCCGGACGCAGCAGCAGGCGCGATCTCGGACGTCGTGACGAAGTTCATGAACTCGAATCAGGACTCCAAGAGCGCCGTTGCAGCACTCGCGAAGGCTGCGAAGACCAAGTAAGCAGTCGTAGCACAGTTGTAGCAGAACGCCCGGCGCGCATGGTCTTTAATGAAGTGATGAAGATCCGTGCGTGCCGGACGACATGGCGCGAAGCATGGTGCGTTGCATCACGCGCCTTCGCCGCTCAGTCGTCGATCGACGATGCCTGACGGTACAGTTCCAGGAGTCGAGTTGTGACTGCTTCTATTAGCGGAAACGCAAAAGGCACGGCGTCCGCAGCACGCCGCGTGTCGCCGATGGCGGCAATGGCCGACCGCTGGATTCCGAAGCTGGTGTTGTCGCCCAGCATCGTGATCAGCCTGGTCTTCGTCTACGGTTTTATTCTCGTTACCGGTTACCTGTCGCTGTCCACCTCGCGACTGATGCCGCGTTACGATTTCGCCGGTTTCGACCGGTACGCCGAACTGTTCGATAACGACGTCTGGTGGACGTCGGCCAAGAACCTCGGCTGGTTCGGCATTCCGTTTATCGCGATCTGCGTCGGGCTCGGCCTGTTTCTGGCGATCCTGCTCGATCAGAAGATTCGCAATGAAGGCGCATTGCGCGCGGTGTTCCTGTATCCGATGGCGCTGTCGTTCATCGTGACGGGCACGGCGTGGCAGTGGATTCTGAATCCGGACCTCGGCTTTCAGAAAGTGCTGAACGACTGGGGCTGGACCAGCTTCTCGTTCGGCTGGCTCGGCGACCCCGACAAGGCGATTTTCTGCGTCGTGATCGCGGCCGTCTGGCAGTCCACGGGTTTCGTGATGGCGCTGTTCCTCGCCGGTTTGCGCGGTGTCGACAGCGAAATCTTCAAGGCTGCGCAAGTGGACGGCGCGACGCTGCCCACTATTTATCGCAAGATCGTGATTCCAAGCATGCGCCCGGTGTTTTTCTCGGTGCTGCTGATTCTCTGCCACATCACGATCAAGACCTTCGACCTCGTCGTCGCGTTGACGGCGGGCGGTCCGGGCACGTCGTCGTCGCTGCCCGCGATGTTCATGTACACGTTTTCGTTCAACCGCGGGCAACTGGGCGTCGGCGCTGCGTCGTCGATGATGATGCTCGCAACCGTCGTGGCCGTGCTCGTGCCGCTGATGTACCTGGAATCGAGGAGCACGCGCAATGCAGCCTAAGATGAACATCAGCCGTGCCGTCATCTACGCGGCGCTGATCCTGTTTGCGTTGTACTTCCTGTTCCCGCTGTACGTGATGCTGTCGACGTCGTTCAAGGACATCGATCAGCTGCGCACGGGCAACCTGCTGACGCCGCCGTCGCACTGGACGGTCGCGCCGTGGGTGAAGGCGTGGAGCGAAGCGTGTACGGGCGTGCGCTGCGAGGGCATGCAACCGTTCTTCTTCAACTCCGTGAAGATGGTGATTCCCGCCGTGCTGATTTCGTCGATCATCGGCGCGTTCAACGGCTATGTGCTGACGCACTGGCGCTTTCGCGGTGCCGACGCGCTCTTCACGATGCTGCTGGTCGGCTGCTTCATTCCGTTCCAGGCGATTCTGCTGCCGATGGCGCGTCTGCAAGGCTTCTTCGGCCTGTCGAACACGATCGGCGGTCTGGTGCTGGTGCACGTGGTCTACGGTATCGCGTTCACGACGATGTTCTTCCGCAACTTCTACGTGAGCGTGCCGGCTGAACTCGTAAAGGCCGCGCGTATCGACGGCGCCGGTTTCTTCATGATCTTCACCAAGATCATGATGCCGATCTCGCTGCCCATTTTCATGGTGTGCCTGATCTGGCAATTCACGCAGATCTGGAATGACTTCCTGTTCGGTATCGTGTTCTCCGGCGTCGATTCGATGCCGATCACCGTGGCGCTGAACAACCTCGTGAATACGTCGACGGGCGTGAAGGAATACAACGTCGACATGGCGGGCGCGATCATCGCGGCACTGCCGACGCTGCTCGTCTATGTGATTGCCGGTCGCTACTTCGTGCGCGGCCTGACGGCGGGCGCGGTGAAGGGTTAATCAATTTCGGTTTGCCGCTGCTGGCGCGTGTTTTCGGCTGGCGCGGCGATCAACGGCATTCGGCTCGCGTCGCCAGCTAGCGGCGCATCAGCAGTACAGAGACTAGAGGATTCACAGCATGGCAAGCCTTTCCATCCGTGACGTGTACAAGACCTACCCGAACGGGGTGCCCGTCCTGAAGGGTGTCAATATCGACATCGAAGACGGTCAGTTCCTGATTCTCGTTGGCGGCTCGGGCTGCGGTAAGTCGACGCTGCTCAACATGATCGCCGGCCTCGAGACCGTGACGAAGGGCGATATCCAGATTGGCGGCAAGACGGTGAACAACCTGTCGCCAAAAGATCGCGATATCGCGATGGTGTTTCAGTCGTACGCGCTGTATCCGTCGATGACGGTGCGCGACAACATTTCTTTCGGTCTGAATATCCGCAAGGTGCCGAAGGGCGAGCAGGATCAGATCGTGTCGCGCGTGTCGAAGTTGCTGCAGATCGAGCACTTGCTGGATCGCAAGCCGGGCCAGCTGTCGGGCGGTCAGCGTCAGCGCGTCGCGATGGGCCGTGCGCTGGCACGCGACCCCGCGATGTTCCTGTTCGACGAACCGCTGTCGAACCTCGACGCCAAGTTGCGGATCGAGATGCGCTCGGAGATCAAGCTGCTGCATCAACGCCTTGGGACGACGATCGTTTATGTGACGCACGATCAGATCGAGGCGATGACGCTGGGCGACCGGATCGCCGTGATGAAGGACGGCATCGTGCAGCAGTTTGGCGCGCCGCAAGAGATTTATGATTCGCCTTCCAATCTCTTCGTGGCAGGCTTCATCGGTGCGCCGCCGATGAACTTCATCCAGGGCAAGGTCGTCGAGCAGGGCTCGGGCGTCGGGCTTGAACTCGATACGGGTGTGAAGCGCTCGGTGCTGAATTTGCCGTTCGATGGCGCGGTGAAGTCGCATGTGGGTAAGGAGGTGATTCTTGGTCTGCGCCCCGAGCGGATCACCGATACCCGCAATGCTCATAACGTCGAAGACGGGAAACTGCAGCCGATCGATGTCAAGGTCGATGTGATCGAGCCGACCGGTCCTGACACGCTGGTGTTCGCGCAGGTGAACGGCAAGCGCATCGTCAGCCGGGTACACCCGGGGGCGAATCCCCAGCCTGAACAGAACATGTCGCTGATGTTCGATGTTTCTAAGGCGGTTCTGTTTGATCCTAAGACGGAAGACCGGATTGCTTAAGAGTTTTCTCTAAGTCAGACGTACTCGCAAAAAAGTCCCAGTCGCGGTCGCGCCTGGGACTTTTTTATTGCGATGCTTTAGTTTACGGAAGCTAGTGCGGCAGCCTGACGTCGAGCTTGAACGTCACCAATCGCGCGACAAGAATGAATCCCGTCGCAATCAACACGCTATAGACCGTATCGAAGTTGATGTAGTCGAGCAGCAGGTAGAGCCAGCATCCAACAAGCGCACAAGTCGCATACGGCCGTGAGTCTCGCAAAATCAGCGGAACCTCATTGCAAATCACGTCCCGGATAATCCCGCCGAACACACCCGTCGCGACGCCCATCATCGAAGCGACAAACCAGGGCATCTGCGCGTCGAGCGCCAGAGAAGTCCCCGAGATACTGAATAATCCGAGCCCCACCGCATCGGCCACAAGCAACGCGCGCTCGTTAAAGACCCGCGTATAGGCCTTCAGCACAAACGGCGCGAAGAACGAAAGAACAAAGATCAAGATCGCATACCACTGATGCTCGACCCAGTAGAACGGTCGCCGATCGAGCAAAACATCTCTAACCGTCCCACCGCCAAAAGCCGTCGCCATCGCGACAAGAAAAGTCCCAACGGCATCGAGCCGTCTCGTTCGGGCTTCGATAAACCCTGAGATGGCATAGGCAAGAATAGCCAGCGCTTCCATGATGGCAAGCGCGAGAGTGAGACGTGGATGCATCGTCGGATAGCCTTCTTAGACTTTGCCGGAGGAAGAAGACGAAGAGCCCGAGGCAACTGATCCCGGCTGCAACAAAACAAGCACCGCACCCGCACCACCATCGTGAGCACGAGCCTGCGAAAACGCGATGACCTCTTCCTTCTGCACGAGCCACGCGCGAACCTTGCCTTTAAGAACAGGTTCTTTACCAACCGATCCCAACCCTTTCCCATGGATCACGCGCAGACAGCGCAGACCTTTCTTACTCGCCTCACGGATGAACTCGGAAAGCGCCTCGCGCGCTTCCTCGCGACGCATCCCATGTAAATCAAGCTGCGCCTGGACGATCCACGCTCCACGCCGCAATTTCTTAACGATCTCCTGACTCACGCCTGGACGACAGTAGGAAAGCGATTCATCGGTGTCGAGCAGCACCTCAGGATCGAACTCATCCGAAATCGCCTCATGCAACACCGCTTCTTCATCGAGTTTGGTCTGGATCGGAACAGGCGCGGGCGGCGTGCGAGGCACTGTCGCGCGGGGCTTGGCGCCGAGCGGCGCGACTTCACCGATCTCGCGTCGAAACAGGTCGGCATCGGCCGCTGCTTCTCGCGAAGCTTGCGCGGCGGCCGCCTTCTCGCGCTGATTGCGCTGCGCGGCGCCCTTCAAGGCGTCACGAAGTCCACCCAGCCCGGCGAGTCCAGCCCCAGTTTCGACCAACGGTTTCTTAGCCGAACCCGAACCCGAAGCCGCCAAATCAGCGGAATCAGACGCGGGCCTAGCCGTCGCATTACGGGGCCGTTTCGGTTCGCTCGGATGGGGCAGATTCTTAGGCATGGCGATAGGACTGGAGAGACGAAGCGGAAAAGCAATCGGCAAGAAGCGAGAGGACAACAAAAAGGGCCGCCGGCAAACCGCCGCGGCCCTGTCGTCAATGGACAATTCTCAATCAACTCGCGGCGGATTGGCATCTGCCGCTATTCTACCGATCCGCATCCCGAAAAAGCCGCCGCGGTCGGTTCAGCAAAATCAGCGCTCAGCCTCAGCGCTCATCGCGTGCTCGCCGATCGACTCATGGATGCTTTCCAGGTAACGCTGCGCATCCAGTGCTGCCATACAGCCCGTGCCCGCGCTGGTAATGGCCTGACGGTAGATGTGATCCTGCACGTCGCCGGCCGCGAACACGCCCGGCACGCTCGTGCCCGTTGCGTTGCCGTTCAGGCCGCCGTTCGTGATGATGTAGCCGTTCTTCATCTCGAGCTGGCCTTCGAAAATATCCGTGTTCGGCTTATGACCGATCGCGACGAAGAGACCCTGCAGGTCGAGATCGGTGGTCGCGCCCGTCGTCACGTGCTTGATGCGCAGACCGTTCACGCCGCCGTCATCACCCTTCACTTCGTCGAGCACATGGTTCCACTTGATATCGACGACGCCTTCCTTTTCCTTTTCCAGCAGGCGGTCGATCAGGATCGGCTCGGCGCGGAACTTGTCGCGGCGGTGAACCACCGTGACCTTCTTCGCGATGCCCGACAGATACAACGCTTCTTCAACGGCCGTATTGCCGCCACCGATCACGGCGACGTGCTGGTTCTTGTAGAAAAAGCCATCGCAGGTTGCGCACGCCGACACGCCGCGGCCCATGTACAGCTCTTCCGAGGGCAGGCCGAGATACTGCGCCGACGCGCCCGTCGCGATGATCAGCGAATCGCACGTGTATTCCCCCGAATCGCCGATCAGGCGAATCGGCTTCTCGTCCAGCTTGGCCGTGTGGATATGGTCGAACACGATCTCCGTGTTGAAGCGCTCCGCGTGCTCGAGGAAGCGCCCCATCAGTTCCGGGCCCTGCACGCCTTTGGCGTCCGCGGGCCAGTTCTCCACATCCGTCGTGGTCATCAGCTGGCCGCCCTGCGCGAGGCCCGTGACGAGCACCGGCGACAGGTTGGCGCGCGCCGCGTAGACGGCCGCCGTGTAACCGGCAGGGCCGGAACCGAGAATCAGAACCTTCGCGTGTTTGGTCGGGGAAGCTGGCATGATCGAAATCCGTTAAAAGCGTCGGCCACGGCGTGAAGCGGCGATGACCGGCAGTACTGGCGTCGAGCCGGGGAAACCTGCTTGACACGGTAGATGGGTATCCGCCCGGTATTATAAAGGGCGGGGAACGCAGGTGCTTCATGAAGCTTTACGATCAGGCCGATAGCGGTTGCCGAATGACTCATGCCGCTATCGGCGCCAAAAACGGCTGAAAACACGTCTATTTTGCCTCGAAGCGTATGCGTTTTACGACATTCCTGGCCGTTCGGCCGAGGTTACCGTCATTTACAGCCTCGCATGCAACAGTGCGTTTACAATAGTCGCCAACGAAAGACAGGCGGCTTGCACAGCCCGGATAGCGATGAAGGGCAACTGAAACGGCTGCCGGTGACGGGAACCGAACCGGCGTCGAAAACCGCTGCAAGCTGCACACGCAACAGGCTCAATGGCAAAAGCTCCTTATTCCGCGAACGCGCAGGCATTGCCTCATCGCATGTCGCGCCTTTTCACCGAAATCCGCTGGATTCTCCAGGTGGCGCTCGGCGTTTTCCTCGTGATGGCGCTCATCAGCTACAGCCGCCGCGACCCGAGCTGGACGCACGCGGCGCAGGTCGATCACATTTCGAACTGGGCCGGCCGCGTCGGCGCCTGGACCTCCGACATTCTCCTTCTGCTGTTCGGCCTGTCCGCGTGGTGGTGGATCGTGCTGCTGGCGCGCCGCATCTCGGCGAACTACCAGCGCATCACGCGCCACGAAGAACCGGACGAAGACACGCCGCGCGACAACAGCTGGCTTGTCGACGTATTCGCGTTCGTGCTGGTGCTGCTCGCGTGCGACGGTATCGAGGCGCTGCGCATGTGGTCGCTGAAGGTACAGCTGCCGCGCGCGCCAGGCGGCGTGATCGGCGAGGCCGTCGCGAAGGGCGTGTCGCATGCGCTCGGCTTCACGGGCGGCACGCTCGCGCTGCTCATCGCGCTTGCAATCGGTCTGTCGGTGTATTTCCGCTTTTCGTGGCTGTCCGTGTGCGAGAAAGTCGGTGAGTCGATCATCAACGCCGTGACGCTCGCCAAGCTGCGCCGCGAAGCGGGCCGCGACCGCAAGCTGGGCGAAGCGGCTGCCGTCAAGCGGGAAGGCAAGGTCGAACAAAGCCGGGTGAAGATCGAAGAGCACGAGCCGGTGATGATCGTCCCGCCCGTGACGAAGCCGGAAAAATCCGAGCGTGTCGAGAAAGAGCGCCAGGTGCCGCTCTTCGACAGCCTGCCGGGTGATTCCACGCTGCCGCCCATCTCCCTGCTCGATCCCGCGCCTGCCACGCAGGAAACCATTTCCGCCGATACGCTCGAATTCACCTCGCGACTCATTGAGAAGAAGCTAAAAGACTTCGGCGTCGATGTAAGCGTCGTCGCGGCGTATCCTGGTCCGGTTGTCACACGCTACGAAATTGAACCGGCAATTGGCGTGAAGGGCAGCCAGATCGTGAATCTGGCGAAGGATCTCGCGCGCTCGTTGTCGCTGACGTCGATCCGCGTCGTCGAGACGATTCCGGGCAAGAATTTCATGGCGCTCGAACTTCCGAACCAGCGCCGCCAGACGGTGCGGTTGTCGGAGATTCTCGGCTCGACCGTGTATGCCGACGCCGGTTCCCCGCTGACCATGGGCCTCGGCAAGGACATCGGCGGCAAGCCTGTGTGCGCCGACCTCGCGAAGATGCCGCACTTGCTGGTCGCGGGTACGACGGGTTCGGGCAAGTCGGTTGGTATCAACGCGATGATTCTCTCGCTGCTCTACAAGGCGAGCGCGGATCAAGTGCGAATGATCCTAATCGATCCGAAGATGCTCGAAATGAGCGTCTACGAAGGCATTCCGCATCTACTGTGCCCCGTGGTGACGGACATGCGCCAGGCCGGCCACGCGCTGAACTGGACCGTCGCCGAGATGGAACGCCGCTACAAGCTGATGAGCAAGCTCGGCGTGCGTAACCTCGCGGGCTTCAACAACAAGATCGAAGAAGCGAACAAGCGCGAAGAGAAAATTCCAAATCCGTTTAGCCTGACCCCGGATGATCCTGAACCGCTTTCGCGTCTGCCGAATATCGTCGTGGTGATCGATGAATTGGCTGATCTGATGATGGTGGTCGGTAAGAAGGTTGAAGAACTGATCGCGCGTATTGCACAGAAGGCGCGCGCGGCGGGCATTCATCTGATTCTCGCAACGCAGCGTCCGTCCGTCGACGTCATCACGGGCCTGATCAAGGCCAACGTGCCGACGCGGATGGCGTTCCAGGTGTCGTCGAAAATCGATTCGCGCACGATTCTCGATCAGCAGGGCGCGGAGTCGCTGCTCGGCATGGGCGACATGCTGTATCTGCCGCCCGGCTCGGGTCTGCCCGTTCGCGTCCACGGCGCGTTCGTGTCCGACGACGAGGTGCATCGCGTCGTCGAGAAGCTCAAGGAGCAGGGCGAGCCGAACTACATCGAAGGCCTGCTGGAAGGCGGCGTCGCGGGCGAAGGCGACGAAGGCTCCGCCGAAGGCGCGGGAACCGGAGCGGGCGGCGGCGAGTCCGACCCTCTGTACGATCAGGCTGTCGAGATCGTCATCAAGAACCGTCGCGCGTCGATCTCGCTCGTGCAGCGGCATCTGCGCATCGGGTACAACCGCGCGGCGCGCCTGCTCGAACAGATGGAGCAGTCTGGGCTGGTATCGGCGATGTCGTCGAACGGCAATCGCGAGATTCTCGTGCCGGCGCGCGAGACGGAGTGACACCCGGGCGCTTCATTCACGCGATGGATGGCGAAGAGCGGCACGCGACGAAGCGCTGCCGCTTTTTTGATTCCGCGCCCGGCTGATCGCAAGCGACACTCAGAGAAGGGAGAAAACTACATGCTGCAAATCGTTGGGTCTAAGACCCGTCTTGGCAGTCTGATGCGAACGCTGACTTTCGGCGCATCGATGCTCGTCGCGTCGCATGCGTTCGCAAGCGGCACCGATCAACTGAAGCAGTTCGTCTCACAGGTGCATTCGGCACGCGGCGAGTTTGTGCAGACGGAAGTACGCGCGCCAAGCAACGCGCAGCAACAGGCGAGCGGCGTGCTGTCGACGCAGAACGCGACGCAGAACAAAGTGTCGAGCGGCACGTTCAGGTTCGCGCGTCCGGGCAAGTTCATCTGGTCGTACGAGAAACCGTACGCGCAGTTGCTGCAAGCCGACGGCGACAAGCTGTACGTCTATGACAAGGATCTGAACCAGGTGACCGTGCGCAAGCTCGGCAACGCGCTCGGCGCGAGCCCGGCGGCAATCCTGTTCGGCAGCAACGACCTCGACAAGAACTTCACGCTGAAGGACGCGGGCGTGAAGGCGGGCATCGACTGGCTAGAACTGATTCCGAAGTCCAAGGACACGCAATTTCAACGCGTCGGCATCGGGTTTCGCGACGGCAACCTCGAAGCAATGGAACTGCACGACGTGTTCGGCAACGTGACGCTGCTGAAATTCTCGAACATCCAGAAGAATCCGTCGCTGCCCGCCGACACGTTCAAGTTCACGGCGCCCAAGGGTGCCGACGTGATCAACGGCTGAACGCCGTCTCAAACATGAAGGTCGGGCGATGGATGCGCGGTCTTCATGTCGTTGACAAACGCCTCGACGATTTCCGTCCGATGCTGCCGCGTGCGCGTCACCATATGAAACGCGACGCGGTAGCCCATCTGCTGCGGGTTCAGCGCGGCGAGCAAACCCTCCTTCACGTACGGCGCGGCGAAGTGCCCCGGCAGATAGCCGAGGTGATGGCCCGACAGCACCAGCATCGCGACGGCTTCCATGTTGTCGGCGACGGCCGTCACGTTGCTCGGCGTTGACGACGCTTCGGCTTCGGGCAGCGGATAGCTGCGCCACGCCCATTCGTGCTGCGCTGCTTCCGCCGGCGACACGTTGCCCGCATGGGCAAACAGCGGATGCCCCTTCGCGCAGTACGCGAACTGTTCCTCTGAAAAAATCTCCGTGTACTCAAGCGACGGCACGCGGTGCCAGAAATATCCAATGCCGATCTGAATGCGTCCGCTCAGCAGCAATTCTTCGAGTTCCCCTGGGGAGCGCACCAGAATCGAAAAGCGCACGGATTCGTCGCGGGCGCGAAAACGCGCGATCGCATCGCTGATTCGCGCGCTTTCCGACACGGGCGTATGGCCAATCATGCCGATTCCGAGCGTGCCGACCAGCTTTCGTCCGACGTTTCGTGCCTGCACGCCGAACGCGTCGACGGCGGAAAGGAGGGCGCGCGCTGCTTCGACGAACTGCTCGCCTCGCGCGGTCAGGCTAAAGCCGCTGCGGCCGCGCTCGCACAGGCGATAGCCCAGACGCGTCTCGAGCGTCGATAGCTGCGTGCTGATGGTCGACTGGCCGACATTCAGTGTAGCCTGAGCAGGCGAAACCCCACCCGCGTCCACAATGGCGAGGAACACGCGAATCAGGCGCAGGTCTAGGTCGGTGAGTTGGGAGAACATGCGGCAGGATACATCGGTGTCGATCGATGTGAAGTTTATTCCGTCGGCATTTTATCTTCGCCGGAACTGCACAAAAATAAGCAATGCCCCGGCGTCGCGCGCCTTGCGACGGCTGGATTCGAAGCTTTCCAAGATGTTGTGCCTTTTCATTGGCTGACCACGATGAATACTTCCCCGAATTTCGTCTCTCCAGACCTGACGGAGCGGCCGCAGCCGTTGTCGGGCAACGCGATGCCGCGCTCGGGCGGGATTGCCACCATGATGCGTCTGCCGAACGTGGGCTCGGCGCAAGGTCTGGACGCGTGCTTCGTCGGCGTGCCGTTCGATCTGGGTACGTCGAACCGCACGGGCGCGCGCTTCGGCCCACGCCAGATCCGCGCCGAATCGGTGCTGCTGCGTCCCTACAACATGGCGACACGCGCCGCGCCGTTCGATTGGCTGCGGGTCGCGGATATCGGCGATGTTGCGATCAATCCTTATAACCTCCTGGATTCGATCGGCCGGATTGAGCGCGCTTACGACGAAATCTTGTTGCACGGCGCGAAACCGATCACGCTGGGCGGCGACCACACGATCGCGCTGCCGATTTTGCGCGCGATTCATCGCAAGCACGGCAAGGTCGGCCTGATTCACGTCGATGCGCACGCTGACGTCAACGACACGATGATGGGCGAGAAGATCGCGCACGGCACGCCGTTCCGCCGCGCGGTCGAAGAGGGCTTGCTGGACTGCGAGCGCGTCGTGCAGATCGGCCTGCGCGGCACGGGCTACGCCGCGGAGGATTTCGACTGGTGCCGCGATCAGGGCTTCCAGGTCGTGCAGGCCGAGTCGTGCTGGAACCAGTCGTTGGTGCCGTTGATGTCACGCGTGAGCGAGCAGATGGGCGATGGTCCCGTCTACATCACGTTCGATATCGATGGCATCGATCCCGCTTTCGCGCCGGGCACGGGCACGCCGGAGATCGCGGGGCTGACGGTGCCGCAGGCGCTCGAAATCATTCGCGGCGCGCGCGGGCTGAACATCGTCGGCTGCGATCTGGTGGAAGTCGCGCCGCCGTACGATCCGTTCGGCACGACAGCACTGCTCGCCGCCAATCTCGCGTTCGAATTGCTGTGCGTGCTGCCGGGCGTCGGGTATCGGCCCGCGACGCGGTAAAAAGTCTTCTTAAGTGCGGCGGGCAGATAACGCCGCATCAGTGCAGACGGCTCGCAAGGCCGTTCAGACAATGCCCATAACCTTCGTTATGGGCATTGTTGCCTTCTGCTGCCGGATTCTGCGCAATTCGCCCTGCCGGGTTGCTTTTAAGAATGGTGAGCTAGAGACGGCCGTTGCGCCTCGGTAGGCTAGACAAGTTTGGGCGCGCGCACCCGATTCAAATTCCTGGTAAATCTGAAAGCGCGCCCGCCTGTCTCATGCGCCAACGGCGCACCTAAACGTCTCTCGCAGGGTCAACTCATGGACGGCAATTTGCAGCGCAATCCCGAGCCGGTGATCGACCGCTATTCGACGGCGGCATCTCAGTATGGTCTCGGTCGTTTCGATGAGGCGCTTTCGCAGCTCGCGCCGCTTCTGCATGCGCCCACGACTGGCGTGCACGTTCTGAACCTCGCGGCCGCATGCTGCCTGTTGATCGACCGTCCACGCGACGCCGAAACGTACTGGCGGCGTGCACTCGCCGTCAAACCCGACTACACCGACGCGCTCAACAACCTGGGCGTCGCGCTCAAGGAACAGGGCCGTTTGGCGGAGGCCGAGGCGTGTTATCGGCAGGCGCTGGCGATTTCGCCGTGCCACGCGGGCGCTCACGTGAACATGGGGCGGCTCTTTGCGGAGCTTGGCCGTCCCGCCGAAGCCGAAGCGGCCTATCTGCACGCCATCCGTCTTCAGCCCGCCGACAGCGATACTTTTCTTAATCTCGGCGTGCTGTACCAGGACCAGGTGCGTTTGTCCGAAGCCGAGGCCGCCTACCGCCATGCAATCGCCGCGCGTCCGGACGCGGTCAAGGCGCATTTCAACTTGGGTGTCGTGCTCAAGATGCAGAAGCGCTTCGACGAGGCGGAAATGTCGTATCGACAGACGCTTGCGCTTCGGCCCGATTACTTCGAGGTAAAGCTCAACCTGGCTCATCTGCTGCTTACTTCGGACGTCTCGAAGAAGGTTGGGCGCTGTTTGAGACTCGCTACGATCCCGTCTGGCCGCAGCGCAAGATCGCGCCGCCGCCGGTCGATTGTCCGATGTGGCGCGGCGAGTCGCTCGTGGGCAGATCGCTGCTGGTCTGGCCCGAGCAGGGACATGGCGACAGCCTGCAGTTCTGCCGCTATCTGCCGATGCTCAGGGCGCAAGGTCTCGCGAAGCTGAGCGTCGCCTGCTCGCCCGTGTTGCGGAGCCTGTTCGAAATGATCGATGGCGTCGATGCGTGCATTCCGCTCGACGGCGAGCACGCCATTGCGTCGCACGACTACGTTTGTCTGACGATGAGCTTGCCGCATCGGCTGCGAACGACGCTCGCGACCATTCCGGGCGCGACGCCTTATCTGCGGGTGCCGGCCGCCTACGCGACGAAGTGGCGGGCCGCCTGCCCGAAGGCGAGTTCAAGGTCGGTCTGGTGTGGGCGGGCGACGCGCGCCCGGATCAGCCGGCAATCCATGCCGTCGACCGCCTCCGCTCGCTCGATGCACGCGCCTATCTGCCGTTGCTGCGGGTGCCCGGCATCACGTTCGTGAGCCTGCAAAAGGGCGCGCTGACGCAACCGCAAATCGATACACTGCCGCCGGACCTGCGTCCGTTCGACCCGATGCACGATGTGCACGATTTCGCCGATACGGCCGCGATCATCGAGCAACTGGATCTCGTGATCAGCGTCGATACGTCGATCGCGCATCTGGCGGGCGCGCTGAACCGGCCGGTGTGGCTGCTGTCGCGTTACGACGGGTGCTGGCGCTGGCTGCACGATCGCGACGACACGCCGTGGTATCCGAACACGCGCTTGTTCCGCCAGACGCAGCCCGGCGAATGGGCAGAGGTGATCGAACGCGTGAGAAGCGCGCTTGAGGCATGGCCGGCACGCTCGCGCATGCGGGTCTGAACAGCGAAAACGCTTACGCGTACGCCTGCTTGCGTGTCGACACGAACGCCAGATAGCAGACCGCGCCGATCACAAGCGCCGGCAGCGTCGCGCCGAGATTCGGCAGCCACTGGCTGATTGCCTGATACGCGGCAATGCCGATCGCCCACGCGACGAACGCGCTGATGTGCCAGCCGCCCGAGAAGCCATAGCGGCCTTGCGTGTCGGCGAGCGAGCCGACGTCGATGCGGCGTTTGCGCACGATGAAGTGATCGACCAGCACCACGCCGAACAGCGGCGCGAATACCGAACCGATCAGCAGCAGGAAGTTCTGATACTTCGCCATCGGCACGACGAGCGCGATCAGCGTGCACAGCGCGCCGAACGCCGCCGACAGCATCGGCACGCTCGCGCGCGTCCAGAACGTGCCCGTCGACACTGCCGCCGAGTGCACGTCGGCGAACGCGTTGTCGATTTCATCGATCAGCACCAGCAACAGCGCGAGGCCGCCGCCCGCCTGCGCGAGGGCCGTCGTCAGCAGCGCGTCGCCGCCGCCTGCCGCCAGGCCGTAGACGGCGCCGAGCGCATAGAACCAGAGATTCGCAATGCCGTAGCCGAGGATCGTGCCGCGAAACGTCTCGCCCGCCTTGCGGCCGAAGCGCGTGTAGTCGGCGATCAGCGGCAGCCACGACAACGGCATCGCGACGACGAGGTCGATCGCGCCGCCGAACGACATTTCTCCGTTGCCCGGACGGCGCATCAACGCGCCCAGATCGTGCTGCGCGAGGACCGCGTAAGTGAGCCACGCGGCGCCCGCGAGCAGCAGCCAGATGCCCCATGAACGCAGAAAGCGCCGCACGAACGAAAGCGGGCCGCTGATCGCGAGCAGCGTCGCCAGCACGCCGAAGATCAGCGTCCAGACGAGCGGCGCCGAGAAGCCGAAGGCCTGTTTCGACAGCGCGTCGGCGGAATCTCGCATCACGATCACCTCGAACGCGCCCCAGCCGACCAGCTGGATCATGTTCAGCACGGCGGGAATCGATGCGCCGCGCACGCCGAGCGTCGGGCGCAGCGACGACATCGCCGCGAGCCCGGTGTCGGTGCCGATCACGCCCGCGAGCGCGAGCAGCACGACGCCGATCGCGCTGCCGATCGCGATAGCCAGCAATGCATGCGGCAGCGACAGCCCCGGCACGAGCAGCGCGCCCGCCTGCGCGACCAGCAGGCCGATGCCGAGCGAAAACCACAGCGCGAACGCGTCGCCCGTCTTGAACGCGCGGCGCGAGTCCGGCACCGGCTTGAGCGGTGCGTAGGTCGAGCCGGCGTCGCCGGCAATGAAATCTTGAGCCATCGAATCTGTTTCCTGTCTGTCGTTGTCTTAGCGGTGGTCGCGCACGGCGGTTGCGCGCACGGTACGCGTCTTGCGGCCGGTTCCATCAGAAATTGCCTATGACGTTTGCCGCAGGCCGCGCCGCGCGCCGGCTGTCATAATGCACAACTCTGCATGCGCCGCTTGCCGTCCAATGACGGTTCGGCGCGGTTGCATGCCGTTCTGGGCCAGGCCGTCGCGTATCGCCTGCTGCATCGTGACGGTTTATACCCGAAAAGCCGAGATTATCCCCAAAACGCCATGTTTGAAGAAACCCGCGCCAATGTCCCGCTCGCCGAGCGCCTGCGGCCTCGCACCATCGACGAAGTCATCGGGCAGAAGCATCTGCTAGGCCCGAACAAGCCGCTGCGCGTCGCGTTCGAATCCGGCGAGGCGCACTCGATGATCCTCTGGGGCCCGCCCGGCGTCGGCAAGACCACGCTCGCGCGGCTCATGGCCGACGCGTTCAACGCCGAGTTCATCGCGCTGTCCGCGGTGCTGTCGGGCGTCAAGGATATTCGCGAAGCCGTCGAGACCGCGCAGATCCATCGCGCGAACGGCCGCCAGACGCTGGTGTTCGTCGACGAAGTGCATCGTTTCAACAAGAGCCAGCAGGACGCGTTCTTGCCGCATGTCGAGTCGGGACTGTTCGTGTTCGTCGGCGCGACGACGGAAAATCCGTCCTTCGAGGTGAACAGCGCATTGCTGTCGCGGGCGGCCGTGTATGTGCTCAGGAGCCTCGATACCGACGAGCAGCGCGAGTTGCTGGAACGCGCGCAAAAGGAACTCGGGGGCCTGACTTTCACCGACGAAGCTCGCGACGCGTTGATCGGTTCGGCCGACGGCGACGGTCGAAAGCTGCTGAACAACCTGGAAATCGTCGCGCGCGCGGCGGCGCAGCAGAAGAAAACAGAGATCGACGGCGACCTGCTTGCCAGCGCGCTCTCCGAAAACCTGCGGCGCTTCGACAAGGGCGGCGACGCGTTCTATGACCAGATCAGCGCGTTGCACAAGTCGGTGCGCGGCAGCAACCCCGACGGCGCGCTGTACTGGTTCTGCCGGATGCTAGACGGCGGCGCGGACCCGCGGTATCTGTCGCGGCGGCTCGTGCGCATGGCGTGGGAAGACATTGGCCTTGCCGATCCGCGCGCCGCGCGCATCGCGCTCGACGCCGCTGAAACCTATGAGCGTCTCGGCACGCCTGAAGGCGAACTGGCGCTCGCGCAGGCCGTGATCTACCTGGCCGTCGCGCCGAAGTCGAATGCGGGCTACAACGCGTACAACGCGGTGCGCAGCTTCGTCGGCAAGGACCAGTCGCGAGCCGTGCCGATCCATCTGCGAAACGCGCCGACCAGGCTGATGAAAGAACTCGGCTACGGCCACGAGTACCGCTACGCGCACGACGAACCCGACGCATACGCGGCGGGCGAAACCTATCTGCCCGACGGCATGCGCGAGCAGCACTGGTACCGGCCGACGCCGCGCGGGCTCGAAGGCAAGATCGGCGAGAAGCTCTCGCGCCTTGCCGAACTCGATGCGCAATGGCGCAGCGAGAACGGGAAGAAGCGCTGACGGCGCGCGTCGCGCAAGAGTCGACAATGCCGCCGGCCGCACGCGCCGGTGCGCTAAAATCGCCCATTCACACCACGAACAGTTGCCCCATCCCATGCTTGACATCCAGCTGCTGCGCAAAGATATCGACGGCGTCGCGAAGCGTCTCGCCGACCGCGGCTTCACCCTCGACGTCGCGGCGTTCTCCGCGCTCGAAGCCGAACGCCGCGCCATCCAGACCCGTACCGAAGAGCTGCAAGCCAAGCGCAACAGTCTGTCGAAGCAGATCGGCGCGATGAAAGGTCGGGGCGAGGACACGTCGGCCGTGATGGCCGAGGTGGGCGGCATCGGCGACGAGATGAAGGCGTCGGCTCTGCAACTCGAAGACATCCAGAAGCGTCTGTCCGATCTGCTGCTCGGCGTGCCGAACCTGCCGCACGAGAGCGTGCCCGTCGGCAACGACGAAGCGGACAACGTCGAAGTGCGCCGCTGGGGCACGCCGCGCCAGTTCGACTTCGAGGTGAAGGATCACGTCGATGTCGGCACGCCGCTTGGCCTCGACTTCGAGACGGGCGCGAAGCTGTCGGGCGCGCGCTTCACGATGCTGCGCGGCCAGATCGCGCGTCTGCATCGCGCGCTCGCGCAGTTCATGATCGACACGCACACGCAGCAGCACGGCTACACGGAAATCTATACGCCGTACATCGTCAATCCTGAAATCCTGTACGGCACGGGCCAGCTGCCCAAGTTCGCCGACGACATGTTCCGCGTCGAGAAGGGCGGCGGCGAAAACACGGTCACGCAGTATCTGATTTCGACTTCCGAAATTTCGCTGACGAACACGGTGCGCGACAGCATCGTCGATGCCAACGAACTGCCTATCAAGCTGACGGCGCATTCGCCGTGCTTTCGCTCGGAAGCAGGCTCGTACGGCCGCGACACGCGTGGCATGATTCGCCAGCACCAGTTCGACAAGGTCGAAATGGTGCAGGTCGTGGCGCCCGAGGCATCGTATGACGCGCTCGAGCAAATGGTTGCGCACGCGGAGACGATCTTGCAGAAGCTGGAGCTGCCGTACCGTGTGATTACGCTATGCACGGGCGACATGGGCTTCTCGGCGGCGAAGACGTACGACCTCGAAGTGTGGTTGCCCGCGCAGAACACGTACCGAGAAATTTCGAGCTGCTCGAACACGGAAGCATTCCAGGCGCGCCGGATGCAGGCGCGCTATCGGAATGCGCAGGGCAAGCCTGAACTTGTGCATACGCTCAATGGTTCGGGGCTGGCGGTGGGCCGTACGCTCGTCGCGGTACTGGAGAATTTCCAGAACGCGGATGGCTCGGTGACGGTGCCGACGGTGCTGCGTCCGTATCTGGGCGGCGTCGAGCGCCTCGAACTGACAAAGGCCGCCTAGGCGTCTACGCTGCCATCGTCGCGCCAAGTCCTTTTTCAAGGTTCTGCGAAAAAGGACTTGGAATTCGAAAAAGGCTGTTCTATAATCTTCGTCTCACGCAAGCAACGACCCGCTTAGCGTGACGCGACAAGACCACCTTGGTGGCAAGTCAAAGAATCTGGAAAGGTGGCAGAGAGGTCGAATGCGCCGGACTCGAAATCCGGTATACGGTTATACCGTATCGTGGGTTCGAATCCCACCCTTTCCGCCAGATGCAAACAAAACAGGCCCTTCGGGGCCTGTTTTCGTTTGTGCGCTCGTCTTTCGTTTGGGCCGTGCGTCGAGCGCATATCTGCCGGCTCTCGCCAGCAAGATCGGGCGTCGCAAATTACAACGGCTTCGCGCTCCTCGCCAGTCATTCGCCATTTCACTTCAAATATTGGCGCGGCGCCTTCGTGTGCATGTTCGATTGCACATCGCCTGTTTCAAAGACACCGCGGGCGTCGTCAGCCAATGGGATGCGCCTGCACAAGAACCATTGGTATGGTCGTTGCATCAGTGGATGTGTCTGCCAATCCATTGGAGTCAACGATGACGAGCCCCAATCGCGAGGAAAATACGCTGCCCGAGGACCCGGCCGAAATTCCGCCGACCGAGCTGAACAAGCCAATCGGCGACGCGATACCGACGCCTACCGAGCCCGGCCTCGACCAGCCATTGCCCGAAAAGCCGAAGACAGACGACGAAGCATCGGCGCAACCGTCGGACGAACCCGAGCCCTTGGGCGACGATGACCCGCCGCCGGGCGTCCCCGATCCGGGCCCGTCCGATTTCGCATGATCCCCGCTGCCTCCCTTCCACATCTGCTGAAACTTCGTGGCCCGCGACGGTTAATAATCCGTTGAATCGTTTCGGGCTGCGCACGAATCGCGCGATTAAGAGAATGCTTCCTCAATACATGGCGCGCGCCTCGGATACAGCCTCTCTTCACTTTACTAAGCCTCGCTTTCTGCCTAGGATGAAGTTGCACTTTTTTCCGCCGGTACAGCATCGGATGAGTAAAAGTCACCCGTAATTGTTCACCAGAACGCGACGTGGCTTTGATAGCCCGCTATTCGCAGTCCCTATGAAGATTTGGCTAGCGGCAGTTCGGTTGTTCATTTTTTTACCGTGGGTCATTGACCTCGTTAGCTAACGAGTGCATCAGTACAAGACGTTGTCACGGCTCGATGTAGTCGATGCATGAAGGCCCAGGCATCGGGGGATCGCATCTCGTGCCGTCGCCGTGGCAATCCGTATGCGAACGTCTTGAGGAAAACGGTAAGCCATGCACATCGCTATTTCTGCTTTGACGGTCGCGGTGGCTGCAATCGTTGTCTGGTGGACGCTGCACGTGCGCCGTGTCGCCCCGCATCGGGCGGGAGCCTTCGCACCTGTACGCAACCACATGTCAGATGAGCCGCTGCTTCAGCGCGCGTCGAGCGCGGCTGCACGCCTCCTCGGTTCCGTGTACCGCGTATTCGGCTTTTCCCATGTCATCCGAAAACAGTCCTATGCGATGTCCGGCCTCGCCGACGTCATCGAAAGTCTGCCCGTTGCGTCCGTGGTGTTCGACGAACATGGCGCGATCGTTCTTGCCAACGCGCAGGCGGAACGCATCTTCGACTACGGGCGCGGCGCGCTCAACGGCGCCTGTGTCGGCCTGATCGCGCCGACGCTCTCGCAGCATGGCCGCGCGGGCGGTTCGCTGCACGCGACCCGTCCGCATGCCGCGCGGACCTGCAATCTGCGCGCGCGACGCCGCGACGGCAGCGAATTTCCCGTCGAGATCGCCACAAGCGCGATCTGTCATGAAGGACGCAGCGCGACTGTCGCGTTCATCACCGACGTGACGGAACGGTTCGAACTCGAACGCAATCGGCGCGAACTGGCGCATCTGACGCGCGTCTCGACGATGGGCGAACTCGCAGCGTCGCTCGCGCACGAACTGAATCAGCCGCTGACGGCGATACTCAGCAACGGCCAGGCCGCGCAACGTTTCATGGATCACGAGTCGATCGATCTGGCCGAAGTGCGCGACATCCTGAAGGACATCGTCGCCGATAGCGGACGCGCAAGCGAAGTGATACGCCGGATGCGCGCGTTCGTGAAAAAGGAGGAGCAGCAGCAACTGGCGAGTCTGGATGTGCGCGGGCTGCTGCGCGACGTCGCGTTGCTCGTGCATGGCGACGCCGTGGCGCGCGGCATCCACGTGTCGCACGTGATCGACGATGGCTTGCCGGCCGTGCGCGGCGACAAGGTGCAACTGCAACAGGTGCTGCTGAATCTGCTGCTCAACGCATTCGATGCCGTCAGCGAATGCGCCGCGTCCGATCGCGTGGTGGCGCTCTTTGCGCAACCCGAGCATGACGGGACGGCGGTGCGCATCGCAGTCCGCGACCGGGGGCCGGGTCTCACCGCCGACAAGCTCGAGTGCATCTTCAAGCCGTTCGTCACTTCGAAGCCTCAAGGTCTGGGGCTCGGCCTGTCGATCAGCCGATCGATCGTGCAATTGCACGGCGGGCGCCTGTGGGCTGAGAACAATCCCGACCGGGGCATGACGTTTTGCGTCGCGCTGCCCGCATCGCGCGATGCGGGCGGTGCTGCCGCTGTGCAGGTGGCGTCATGAACGCGGCCGCCGCGCTCGTCTATGTCGTCGACGACGACGCGTCCGTGCGCCGCGCGCTCACGCGTCTTGTCAGATCGGCGGGTTATGAAGTCGAAGCGTATGGTTCGGCACGCGAGTTTCTCGAACATGCGCGTATCGAACGCGTGCCCGCCTGCGTCGTGCTCGACGTGCAGCTTCCCGACCTGAGCGGACTGGAATTGCAGCGCGAGGTCGATACGCGATTGCCCATCGTCTTTCTGACGGGACACGGCGACATTGCGATGACCGTCGGCGCGATCAAGGCGGGCGCGACCGACTTCCTCACCAAGCCCGTTTGCGACGACGATCTGCTGCGCGCCATCGATCAGGCGCTCGCGCATTCCGCCGTCGTGTCGAAGTCGATGCGCGAACTGCAAGAGCTGCAGAGTCGCGTGGTCCGGCTGACGGCGCGCGAGCGCGAGGTGATGGATCTGATCGTGCTCGGCCTGCTGAACAAGCAGGTGGCGTCCGAGCTCGGCACCGTCGAGAAGACCGTCAAGGCGCACCGCGCGCGCGTGATGCAGAAGATGGAAGCGGGTTCGCTCGCGGAGCTGGTGCGCATCGCCGACAAGCTGGCCACCGCAAGCGGCACGCATGCGCCCGACAGTGCGCGCTCGCGCCGTGTGCCCGACGCGCCCGGGTCCGCCAGCGGTCTCATACGGGACCAAGGTCCAATACCACGGGCGCCCGCAGTTACATAGTCTATTGCAGAGACGCCCGCGCATCGTTCGCGCGGGTGAGGCGGCTCAATAGGCTAAACAGATGGGCACAGACAAACCATTCGTCGTCGTGGTCGACGACGATGCGTCGGTGGGCAGGGCGATCAGGCGTCTGTTGCGCTCCGCCGGGATCGCAGCCGATACCTACACGAGCGGCGACGAGTTTCTCGACGTGCTGTCGGCCACGCCTACCTATCATCCCGACTGCGTGATTCTCGACGTGCAGATGCCCGGCTCCAACGGCATCGAGGTGCAGCGCCGCCTTGCCGCTAGCGGCGTGCCCGTCGTCTTCATCACGGCCCATGACGATGCGGGCGTGCGCGAAAGCGCGCTCGCCGCGGGTGCGCGCGCCTATCTGCGCAAGCCCTTCAACGACGTGCTGTTTCTCCGGACAGTGTGTGCCGTGCTCGGCATCGCTGCGCCGCTATGACGGCGTCACTCATCCGCGCCGATATCCGCGAGCGCGAGCGCACGCGTGCGCGCGGTCGCCGCGCGAGACCACGCCCGCGGGTTCGGCTATTGGACCAAGGTCCAATTGTCTTCGACCTGCCCGGATTCCACACTTTATTGCAGCGGATCGGCCAGCGCGGCTGGCGCATCCCGATACGTTCGCCGCGCGTTGCGCGCAACGCGATTGACGTACGCATTCGCACCAACCTGAGATTCATCATGAAACGAACGATACGACATACGTCGATGCTTGCCGCGCTGCTGCTCGCCCATGCGGCGACGGCGCAGCAGGCGATCTTCTATCCAGCCAAAGGCCAGAGCCAGCAAAAGCAGTCGAGCGACATGTCGCAATGCGAGAGCTGGGCCACGCAGAACACGGGCGTCAATCCCGCCGTCCTCGCGCAGAATGCCGCGAACCAGCAGTCACAGCCCGCGCCGTCGGGGCAGCGTGTGCGCGGCGCGGCGGGCGGCGCGGCGGCGGG